>JANLTL010000168.1:0-27144 GCA_031362905.1 Burkholderiales bacterium
TTGCCCAGCCCGTGGACAAACTGCGCCACACCGTCAGCCGGCATCAGCAGTTCGGCGGCGAACGCATTGGCGCGCACCTCCAGCAACTCGGCCCGGTTTTCAGCGCGGCTGATGGCTCCTGAACGGTCGCGGTCCATCAGCACATGCGCATACTCATGCGCGAGCGAAAAGCGCTGGCGCACCGCGACATGATCGGCGTTGACCACAACAAACACCCCGATGTTGACATCGGCCAAGGTCAGGCCGGAAATATTCGCCGGCAGACTCACAAACGCCGCACGCACCCCCTGCGACTCAAGCAAATCGGCCAAGTCGCCCGCCGGCGCCACGCCCATGCCAAGGCGCTGACGTTCCTCAGCCGCCACCTTCTGCCCCTGCAAAATCGCCTCCCAGCGCGACTTTGGCACGGGCAGATCGTAAGTGGCAGTAAGCAACTGCGCCCGGTCAATCCCAAGCAAACGCTCCAGCGTGGTCATCTCCCGCCCCAAGGCCAGACTATCCTGCAAAGCCTTGACCAGCTCAGCCTGCTGGGCCAACTCGTCATCCGAGCGGAACAGCGCGGCCAGCGCATCCTGCTCGACAAACGCATCAGCAAAAAACGACTTGATATCACGCCCGACCGCATAAGCAATGCGATCCAGCTCCAGGCTGGAAACGGATCGGGCGCCAGACTCGATCTGGCCAACCGCGAGGCGACTTAAGTCGGCCGGTTCGCCGAGTTGTTCCTGCGTGAGACCACAACTCTCACGGGCGGAGCGGATGCGTCGCCCGAGTTCTTCTCTGGTCAGCGTCATGTGAATCTCCTAACTCTTTCGTTTGCCATTCTTTCTATTGTTTCATATTAGTGCTATACTTGGCAACAAATGGATATAATGAATTGTATTTAAACAACCAAGATTTAAGTAAATTCGAGAGGCGGTCGCTGCAAGTGATCCGCCGCAGCCAATTGCAGCGCGCATAAATCAAAGCTCGTGAGGAAATGATGAACATCAACATGTCTGACGCACTGAGCGTGATTGAGGGTCTTGAACCGATCGATCCCGCGCTTCTCGAAGAGTTCAAGCGCGCAATGACGGAAGATGCCATTCCGAAAATTGTGAGCGCGGTGGAGAAGCGGCAAATTCAGGCCATCGAAACCCGCGAGTGGCAATTGAAATGCTGGCCGGTCGTTCCAAAGGCGCAGCCTGGAAGCATTTCCATCAATTGACGAGGAAGTGCGCAAGCTCGTACAGCTTCGCCAAGATGCGGATTGCCGTGAATTCTCGGGATTTGACCAACACTTTGGTCGTGGCGAAGGAGTCAGGCTGCTTGCGCCGAGGGTTAACTGTTAACTGGGGCCTTGGAATTCAGGTTCTACAACAACCCGTGCTGGCCAAATGGTGTTCGGGGGGCTGTGATTGCGTCCATTTTTGCGAGCGCTGACCATACTTGAAGTCCAGTGGCCGAGACGTCCCTCCACTGGTCGAAACACCGGTGGGGCACGATGACCGAGTCCGCGACAGCCCTGTCTGGGGCGATACAATCGGCGCCGAAGCCCGAGTAAAAAAGAGCGGCAATCAACCAGCCAACGTGGAGCGGCACACCCAATGAGCCAGATCATGATCATCACCGGCGGCAGCCGCGGCATCGGCGCCGCCACCGCCCTCCTTGCGGCCGAGCGCGGCTTTGATGTTGCGATCAATTTCGCTAGTAACCAGGCGGCGGCCGACGCCGTCGTGAAGACGATAGTCGCGAAGGGCCGGCGGGCGATCGCCGTCAAGGGCGATGTCGCAAATGAAGCTGACATGCTCAAGCTGTTCCAGACCTGCGATCAGCAGCTTGGCGCCCTTACCTGCCTCGTCAACAACGCCGGTGTGGTTGACATGAAATCGCGCTTTGACGACATGAGCGTGGCGCGCTGGAAGCGCATGTTCGACATCAACGTGATCGGCTCGTTCATCTGCGCTCGCGAGGCGGTCAGGCGCATGTCGAAGAAATACGGCGGCAAGGGCGGCGCCATCGTCAACATTTCTTCGGCGGCAGCGCGCCTTGGTGCCGCCGCCACCTACGTCGATTACGCCGCTGCCAAGGGCGCGATTGATGTGTTCACCCTTGGCCTGGCGCGGGAAGTGGCTGGCGAGGGGATTCGTGTCAATGCATTGCGCCCCGGCATTATCGACACCGACATCCATGCATCCGGCGGCGAGCCCGACAAGTTCAATCAGGCTGCGGCCGTGGTGCCGATGCAGCGTGGCGGCACCCCGCAGGAAATGGCTGAAGCGATTCTTTGGCTGGCGTCGGAACAGTCGTCCTACTCTACCGGCATAGTGCTCGATGCCAGTGGCGGGCGCGCGGGCCTGTAATAGGGCAGGGCCGAAAAGCGTTGGTGGGAGCGGCTTTCGGCCATGTCAATCGCCACGACCGTTGGTGGAAGCCATTGTTAGAGCATGGCCTGGTTGAATTTTGAAGGAGAACAGTGATGAGCAAACGTGAAGTAGTGGTCGTCAGTGGCGTACGCACGGCAATTGGCAGCTACGGCGGCAGCCTCAAGGATTTCGCGCCGACCGACTTGGGCGCGCGCGTGGTGCGCGAAGCCGTGGCACGCGCCAAGGTCGACCCGGCCGAAGTCGGCCACGTGGTTTTCGGCAACGTGGTGCACACCGAAGCCAAAGACATGTACCTGTCGCGCGTGGCTGCGGTCAATGGCGGCATTCCTCATGCCACCCCGGCGATGACGCTGAACCGCCTGTGTGGTTCGGGCCTCCAGGCCATCGTGTCGGCCGCGCAATCGATCCTGCTCGGAGATGCCGACGTGGCCCTTGCCGGCGGCGCCGAGTCGATGAGCCGCGCCATCTATGCGATTCCCAACCTGCGCTGGGGCCAGCGCATGGGCCATGGTGTGGCACCGGTTGACATGATGGTCGGTGCGCTCACCGACCCGTTCGACACCATCCACATGGGCATTACCGCCGAGAACGTCGCGGCCAAATACGGCATCAGCCGCGATGCGCAGGATGCGTTTGCGGTCGAGAGCCATCGCCGCGCGATTGCCGCGATAGCCGCCGGGCACTTCAAAAGCCAGATCCTCGGCGTCGAGATCAAGAGCAAGAAAGGTCCGATCCAGTTTGATACCGACGAGCATGCGCGCGCCGATGCCTCGATGGAAGGCATGGCCAAACTCAAAACCGTGTTCCAGAAAGACGGCAGCGTCACCGCCGGCAATGCCTCGGGCCTCAACGATGCCGCTGCCGCCGTGGTGCTGATGGAGCGCAGCGCCGCCGAGAAGAAGGGCCTCAAACCGATGGCGCGCCTGCTCGCGTATGCGCACTCCGGCGTCGACCCGAAGATCATGGGCATCGGCCCGGTGCCGGCAGTCAAGACCGCGCTCGAGCGCGCCGGCCTCAAGGTCTCCGACATTGACCTGATCGAGTCGAACGAAGCGTTTGCGGCGCAGGCCTGCGCGGTGTCCAAAGAACTCGGTTTCGATGCAGCCAGGGTCAATCCGAATGGCGGCGCGATTGCGCTCGGCCATCCAATTGGCGCGACCGGTTGCATCCTCACTGTCAAAGCCATTTACGAACTGCAGCGCACCGGCAAGCGCTACGCCGTCGTCACCATGTGCATCGGCGGTGGGCAGGGCATCGCTGGCGTGTTCGAGCGCATGTAAAAATAATTGAAAATAAATGGGGTCAGACCCCATTTATTTTCCTTCGCCCAGCAAGCCAAACGGGCGTAATCGCTCACGGAGAATTTCTCATGTCTGCCCCAATCGAGTTCTGGTTCGACTTCTCCTCCCCCTTCGGTTATCTCGCTTCGACCCGCGTTGAAGCGCTTGCCGCCAAGTACGGCCGCACGACGATCTGGCGCCCGTTCCTGCTCGGCGCGGTCTACAAGGTCAACGGCGTGGTGCCGACGCCCAACGTACCCTTGAAAGGGGACTACGCGCGCATCGACATTTTGCGCACCGGCCGCTTCCACGGGATTCCGCTCAAGATACCCTCGAATTTCCCGATTGGCAGCGTGGCTGCGGCGCGCGCGTTTTACTGGGCCGACGGACAGGATGCGGCACGCGCCAAGCAACTGGCCGCTGCGCTCTATAAAGCCTACTTCGTCGATGACATCGACATTGCCAATGCAGAGAACGTCGTCAAGATTGCCGTCCACTGCGGGTTCGACGCCGCCGCCGCTGCAGCCGGCATGCAGGACGCCGCCGTGAAAGAGCGCACCAAACGTGAAGTCGATACCGCGATTGCCAAGGGCGTGTTCGGCAGCCCCTATGTGATCATCGACGGCGAGCCGTTCTGGGGGATGGATCGTCTCGATCAGGCCGAGAAGTGGCTGGCGAGCGGGCCATTCTGATCCTCGCCAATGAAAGAGATCTGAGGGTGACATCGTGCTGATCCGTCGTGCGCTGCTGCTTGTCATTTTTCTGCTGGCCGCCTGCGACGCGTTTGTCACCGGCGAAAAAGTGGTGAGCTTTGATCTCAAGCCGCAGGCCGAAGGCGGTTACGCGCCACTGACTGTCACCCTTGGGCCCGAGATGAATCCGGTGGCACTCAACCTGCGCGCCGAATTGCCTGGTAGCGGCGGCACACCCGGCGCGTGGAACGAATACGCTGCCGTGCTCACCTTCAACGGCGCGCCGTTGCAGACTGGCTCGTTCACTGTCAATGACACCAGCACGCGCGACAACGTGCCTGGCCAGCCTTTCATCGCGCGCAATGTGATGACGGTGAACGTGAAAGAAACCGGTGACTATGTGCTCACGATCAAGGCCAGCAAAAAGCCAGTGGTCGAATTGTTGAAACCGCAACTGGAACTGCGCAAGAACATTGCGACGCCGAAGTAGCGTCGTGCCGGTGCGGCGCCCACGGCGTTGGGCTTTAACGCCGACGGCTACGGCATGCGTTTCATTGTGAGGGGCGTGCCAGCCACGGGCTCTCGGTCCGCTGTCGCGCCTCGTAAGCGGAAATCGCCGCGGCATGCTGAAGCGTGAGATCGATTTCGTCCCAGCCGTTGAGCAGGCATTCCTTGCGAAACGGATCGATCTCGAATTGATGTGACTTGCCGTCCGGTGCCATCACCGTCTGCGCCGCCAGATCAATGGTGATCTGCGTGCCCGGCTGCGCTGCCAGCAATGCACGCAACGCTGTGACCTGGTCCGCAGGCAACACGATCGGCAGGGTGCCGTTCTTGAACGAGTTCTCGAAAAAGATGTCGCCGAACGACGGCGCGATCCAGGCGCGCAGGCCGGCCCCGGCGAGCGCCCACACCGCGCCTTCGCGCGACGATCCGCAGCCAAAATTTTCCGCTGCGACGATGATGCCTGCACCCTGATAGCCCGCCTGGTCGAGCACGAAGCCGCCGGCTTCGCGCAAGTCGTGGAACAGATAGTTGTGGTAGCCCGCCGAACGCGGCAAACGCAGGAAGCGCGCCGGAATGATGCGGTCGGTGTCGAGATTGGCAATGGCGAGCGGCGCCGCCACCGCGGTCAGTTTGGTAAAGGGATCCATGATCAATGCACCAGCAGTTTGCGCACATCGGCGATGCGCCCGGTGACCGCAGCAGCAGCAGCCATCGCAGGGCTCATCAAGTGGGTACGTGCCCCCTTGCCCTGGCGCCCTTCGAAATTGCGATTGGAGGTTGAGGCACAACGTTGTCCGGCATCGACCAGATCACCGTTCATGCCGACGCACATCGAGCATCCCGGTTCGCGCCATTCGAGTCCGGCCGCGAGGAAAATCCGGTGCAGCCCTTCGGCCTCGGCGGCCCGTTTGACCAGGCCGGAGCCCGGCACCACCATGGCGGGAATGGTCGCGCGGCGACCCTTTACCACCTGCGCCGCGATGCGCAGATCTTCGAGCCGGCTATTGGTGCACGAGCCGATGAAGACGCGGTCCATGGCGAGCCCTTCGAGGGCCTGCCCGGGGGCCAATCCCATGTAGTCGAGGGCCAAGCGCATGCTCTGGCGCCGCACCGGGTCGGACTCGTCTTCCGGATCCGGCACGCTGGTGTTGACGCCGGCGGCGTGCTCGGGACTCGTGCCCCAGGTCACCATCGGTACCAGGCTGGCTGCGTCGAGGGTCACTTCGCGGTCGAAACGCGCGTTGACATCGCTGGGCAGGGCACGCCAACTCGCCAGGGCCATTTCCCACTCGGCACCGCGCGGCGCAAAGGGTTTGCCATCGAGGTACTGATAGGTGGTGTCGTCAGCGGCGATCATGCCGCAGCGCGCACCGGCTTCGATCGACATATTGCAAATGGTCATGCGCGCTTCCATCGACAGTGCGCGAATCGCCGCGCCCGCATATTCGAGCGCGTGCCCGGCACCGCCGGCGGCGCTGATTTTTGCGATCAATGCGAGGATGATGTCCTTGGAGTGCACGCCGGGTGCCAGGCTGCCGTCAACGCTCAGACGCATGGTTTTCGAGCGCCGCGCCCAGACGGTCTGGGTGGCAAGCACATGGGCAGCTTCGGAGGCGCCGATGCCGAACGCCATCGCCCCCATGGCGCCGTGGGTCGAGGTGTGCGAATCACCGCACACCAGGGTGACGCCGGGCAGGGTGATGCCCTGCTCGGGCCCGACCACGTGCACGATGCCCTGGCGTACATCGTCCATGCCAAAGTGGCGAATGCCCGCAGCCAGGGTGTTGGCCGCCAGCGTGTCGATCTTGCCGCGCACCACCGGGTCGGGAATATGGGTGCGTTCGCGTGTCGGGACGTAATGATCCGGCGTGGCAAAGCTGGCATCGGGGCGCCGTACCGCGCGCCCGCCATGGCGCAAGGCCTCGAACGCGTGGAAGCTGCCGTCGTGGATCAGGTGACGATCCACATACAGCAGCGTGCGTCCCCCGGGTCCGGTTGCGACCTCGTGGGCATTCCAGATCTTTTCGTACAGGGTCAGTCCACCCGTGCCTGGATCTGCCTTGCGATTCGGTTCCACGTTACTACCTCGCTTTCGATCAGTTTGCGAAATTCGCCCGGCGTGCTGCCGACCAGATCTGCGCCCTGTTGTTGCAGCCGCTCGCGCACGGCGGGTTTGTTGATGGACTTGACCGCCGCTGCGTGCAGGGTCGCCAGAACGTCGCCGGTGCCGCCGACGGCGAGCGGCACGATCATGCGAATGGGTCGCGCTGGATAAGCCTGTGCGGCGGCGAACAGGGGAATGCAGCTCAGCAGGACGGCAAGGAATCTCATGGCAGGCGCGGAAAGGGGCGGGTAATCGACTCGACCGTTGGCTTGACGGATCTGCGATCACGGAGTGTACGAGTGTACGCCGATGCATCCGGGGAGCGTCGCTGCACCGCGGGGAGTCACCTGTCCGGGACCACGCGCCAAGGTGCGGACGAGACGATGCATCCCGAGTGCGAGAGTGCGGCGCCCGGCAAGCGGTCAAGCGAGCAGGCGTTGCACGAAGTCGATAAAGCGGAGCGAAACCGCACCCCCGATACCTGGGTAATGTCGCACGCGCTGTGCGATCATGATTACCTGCCGGACCAGAGAACGGATGAGCATGCCAAGCGCTGCCGACAACGAGTGGATTACGCCTACCGAACTCGCCTCCGCCTTTGCCACCTGGCGACAAGAGGGTGCGCGAAGTGGGCATCAAGGCGGCGTAGCGTGGCGCATGTGACGGCGGTACGTGCCAGGACACCGCGCACCAAAGTGCCGCCAGCCAAAGCGCCGCGCGCCGACAACCGTCTGCCGCACATTCTCGATGCCGCCGCGACACTGTTTGCGGCCAAGGGTTATCAGGCAGCATCGATCCGCGACATCGTGAAGGTGGCGGGCATGCTGCCTGGCTCGCTCTACTATCACTTTGCCAACAAGGATGCGCTTCTGGTCGCCGTGTATGCTGAAGGGGTGCGCCGCATCGACGCCGCAGTGACCATGGCGCTCGCGCGCGAGACCGAGCCGTGGGCGCGCCTCGAAGCTGCCTGCGTCGCGCATCTCGAAGCGCTACTGGTGCGCAGCGCGTATGCCAAGGTGGTGATCAGCGTGCAGCCGGGCGATGTGCCGGCGGTGGCGCGCGCCCTGGTTGCCCTGCGCGATGGTTACGAGCGCCGGTTCATCGATCTGATCGCCGCACTGCCGCTGCCGGCGCGCCTGCGCAACAAGGCAAGCCGTGCCACGCTGCGCCTGCTGTTGCTCGGGGCGCTCAATTGGGCGCCGACCTGGTACAACCCGAGGTATCGCGCCGATGCGCTAAGCCCGCGCCGTATCGCGCACGACTACATCAAACTATTGAAAACAGAGTTGGGTACCTGAACATTTTCGTCCACGTCAATCGCTCAAACGCCGTACAGTCTGCATCAAGCGTCGCCGAAGTAAGGCGGTGCGCTTGCCTGGAAAGAACCTGCCTCAGCGCTCTGTCTGTGCGATCATCGGCATCCGACTGCATCGCTACGGAGCCCGCGCATGCTCAGCGCCGCCGACAACGAATTGCTTACCCGCACCGGGCCGGATACGGCGATGGGGCGTTATTTCCGCCGCTTCTGGATGCCGGTAGCGCTATCGCGTGAATTGCCCGAGCGTGACGGCGCCCCCCTCAGGATAAAAGCCTTAGGCGAAGACCTGATTGCATTTCGCGTCAGCGATGGCCGTGTCGGATTGGTGGAGCCAACCTGCCCGCATCGCGGCGCCAATCTGTTTTTTGGCCGCAACGAAGATTGCGCGATCCGCTGCATTTATCACGGCTGGAAGTTTGATCTTGACGGCCATGCGATTGAAATGCCCAATGTGCCGCCGGATGCGGCGTATCGCGGCAAGATGCGCATCAAGGCCTACCCCACGCGCGAATATGCGCAGATGGTGTGGGCGTATATGGGGCCGGTAGATGCGGGCTCGCCACTACCACCGTTGCCGGCGCTTGAAGCGGGTCTAGTCCCCGAGTCGCATCGCTATGTGTCCAAGAAGCTGCAGCAGTGCAACTGGGCGCAGTCGATCGAAGGGGCGCTCGACACGGCGCACTTTTCCTTCCTGCACATGCCTGCGCCGAAAGTGGCGGCGACCGAACATCCGGATGCCAACGCCGACCAGAAGCGCCTGAAATGGATGCGCGACGACCCGCTGCCGCGCTTTTCGTTTGCCGATCATCCGGCCGGCTTTGCGGCGGGTGCGGCACGCCATGCCGATGGCGCTGATCTGTACTGGCGCGTCAGTCAATTCCTGGTTCCCAATCACAGCCTTGCGCCCAACGCCTTGCCGGGCGAGAACTACCAGGGGCAGACCTGGGTCCCGATTTCCGACACCGAGTGCTGGATCTACACCTACGCCTGGAATCCGGCGCGACCCTTGACCGATGCCGAGCGCACCAAATTTGGCACGGGTCACGGCGTGATCGGCGAGGTTGGGCCGGACTACGTGCCGCTGCGCAATCGTCATAACGACTACCTGATCGATCGCGAGGAACAGCGCCATCGCACGTTTACCGGCGTGCGCGGTGTCTCCGAGCAGGATGCCATGGTGCAGGACAGCCAGGGCCTGATTGCGGATCGCACGCTGGAGCATCTGACACCGACTGATGCGGCGATGGTGCGCTTTCGCCGCGTGGTGTTGCACGGCGCGCGTGATCTCGCGCACGGCACGCCACCACCGGTGGCCCAGGATGCCGAGGCCTATCGTCTGCGTTCCGGGAGCTGGGTGGCTGCAGGCACCAAGACATTCAAGGAAGTGATGCTGGAGCGATTTGCAGACGAAGCCGGGCGCGCCCCGGCAGTTCAACCAGGAGCAGCTGCATGAGCACGAATTCAAATCCCACGATGCGCTCACCACGCACGCACTGCGGCCCATTGAAAAGCCGCCTGGCGCGCCCGCCGCTTCTCGCGGCCTTGCTCTGTGCAGGGGTCGCCGGCTTCGCCGCATTGGGCGCTGCTTTGCCGGCACACGCGCAGTCCTACCCGTCGAAGCCGGTTCGCATCATCGTGCCCTATCCGCACGGCGGGATCGGCGATACGGTGACGCGCGCGCTCGCCCAAGGCCTCTCCGAACAACTGGGCCAGCCTTTCGTGATTGACAACAAGCCCGGCGCAAGTCAGATGATCGGCGCGGAGCTGGTCGCCAAGGCGCCGGCTGATGGCCATACGCTGTTTCTGGGCAGCGTTACCAGTCTTGCCATCAACGTCAATTCGCAGAAGAAAATGGCGTACGACCCGGCGCGCGATTTCGCGCCGGTATCGATGGCATTTTTCTCACCGCTCTATCTGGTGGTCAACCCCGCTGTGCCGGCAAACTCGTTGCGCGAGTTGATCGCATTGGCGAAGGCGCAGCCTGGCAAGCTCACCTTCGCTTCCATCGGCCAGGGCGGCTCGATCCATCTGGCCGGCGAGTTGTTCCGCTCGATGGCGGGCCTGGACATGACCCACGTGCCCTACAAGGGCAGCGCGCCCGCGCTTACCGACGTGATCGGTGGACAGGTCAATCTCATGTTTGATGCCGGTGTTTCGGCGCTGCCGCAGGTGCGTGCGGGCAAGCTGCGCGCCCTCGCTGTCACCAGTGCCACGCGCAGTTCATCTGCTCCCGAGCTGCCCACCGTGGCGGAGGCTGGCGGCCTGCCCGGCTATGAGGCGACGATCTGGTTTGGCCTGGTGGCTCCGGCTGGCACACCGCGCGAGATTGTCGCGCGCCTCTCGCAGGAAGTGGCCAAAGTCACGCGCGTCTCCGCATTGCGCGAGCGCTTTGCGCCGCAAGGCGTCGAACTCTCGGCCAGTGCCCCCGAGGCCTTCGCCGAATTCATCAAATCCGAAATTCCGAAATGGGGCAAAGTGTTGCGCGATGCAAACGTTGCGCCGGAGTGAGCTGAACGGAGTCGGACACCGCTCCCGCTACGGGGAACTGTTGCGCGCGTTATAGTTATGCGATCTGGATTACAGGCTGACATTCATCATGAACGTGGTAGTGGTAGACGACGACCAAACCAACATCTTCGTCACCGAGGCGATGGTCAGAAGTATTGCCGGCTGTCGTGCCACCAGCTTCACTGACTCGCTCAAGGCATTTCACTGGTGTTCGGCCAACCCGTTTGACCTGCTCATCATCGACTACCTGATGCCGCTGCTGAACGGCATCGATTTCATCGCGGGCTTGCGCGCCGACCCGAGGCTGGCCGATGTACCGGTGTTGATGGTGACCGGCCGCAGCGAGCGCGCCGTGCTGCACCGCGCGTTTGATGCGGGGGCCACGGATTTTTTGACCAAGCCGGTTGACGGCATCGAATTTGGTGCGCGCGTACGCAACCTGCTGCTACTCCACAAGAGCCGAACCGAATTGGCAGACCGTGCGCGGACGCTGGCCGCTGAGGTGCAACGGGCGACCGCCGACATTCTCAATCGTGAACAGGATACGGTCATCCGTTTGTGCAAAGCCGCCGAGTTTCGCGACCCGACTACCGGAGCGCATATTCAGCGCATGGCGCGCTATTCGCGGCTGATTGCTGACGAGTTGACCCACGACGCGGCGTTTTGCAGCGCCATTTTCGAAGCGGCGCCGATGCATGATGTGGGCAAGTTGGGCACCCCTGACCACATTCTCCTCAAGCCGGGCAAGTTGACCCCTGAAGAGTACAAGGTCATGCAGGAGCACGCGCGCATCGGTTGGACCATTCTCAAGGATGGCGCGTCACCGGTTTTGCATCTGGCCGCCCAAATCGCCTACGCCCATCACGAGAAATTCGATGGCTCCGGCTACCCGGTCGGTCTGGCAGGTGATGCCATTCCGCTGGGGGCTCGCATCGTCGCGGTGGCTGACGTATTTGATGCGCTCACCCATGCGCGGCCCTATAAACCGGCATGGGACATCGAGCAAGCGAGCGCGTATGTGCGCGGCAATCGGGGCACACAGTTCGATCCTGCTTGTGTGGATGCCTTTTTCGCGCGCTGGGACGAGATCGCTCGGATTTGCCAGACGCATCACGACGAAATCCAGGGGGCAGGCGATACCCGCTGACGGCAGTCTGGTTGACGAGGCTGTTCCAGGAGCAAGGTATGAAACCTCTGAGCGTGAACCCAATGACCGCATCCGCATCCGCGTGCGTGCCGTGTTCGAGCCAGCCAAGGACGAGGTGACCCTGGTCAAATTCGAGGAGGACGACACAGGAACCGGATGATGAGGACAGTGGTGGTGGATGCGCCCGGCGCCGGCGGCGGGCTTGGTATCCACGGCATCCAGCTCGCGCCCGCCCGCACAAGACTGCTGCAGACTAAATCTTCGCGATGGTGGCGGATGGTCGGCGCAAGAGCCGCCACTAGCAACGCTCTCGCGGCATCAGCCCGGGAGATCCGCTCCCACCAAGCTTCTCCGCTTACGCTTGGCGCGCGACTCTGTTTAAGGTACGCCAGACGCGCGCCGGTGTGGCCGGCATGTCGAGATGGTGGATGCCAAGCCCGCGCATGGCGTCCACCATGGCGTTCATCAGGGTCGGCAAGGCCCCGGTGGTGCCTGCCTCGCCGGTACCTTTGGCGCCGAGAAAATTGGTTGGGCTGGGCACCGCGTGTTCAATCGCGGCGACGCGTGGCAGCAGGCCGGCACGCGGCAGGTAGTAGTCCATGAAGCTGCCGGTCAGCCATTGCCCGCTGTCGCGGTCGTAGATGCCATGCTCGCCGAACACCTGGCCGGCACCCTGCGCAACGCCGCCGTGGATCTGGCCTTCGACCAGGGTGTGGTTAATCACCGTGCCGCAGTCATCGACGGCGACATAGCTGCACACCCTGGTCGCACCCGTTTCGGGATCAATCTCCACTTCCGCCATATGCACGCCGCTGGGAAAAGCCCGCGACAGGGGTGCTTCGGCATCGGAGTCGAGCGGATGCGGGGCGCCGTCGCGCGGCAGGGCAGCAAGAGCCGAGAGGAGTGCGTGCATGGTGAGGCGCACATCGGTGCCCTTGACGCAGTAGGCGCCATCGACAAATTCGATATCGTCGGGTGCCGCCTCGAGACGTTGTGCCGCAAGGGGAATGCCCTTCCTGATGACCTCGAGCGCGCCCAGTTTGAGCGCGCTGCCGATTTGTTGCGTCGAGCGCGAACCGGAGACGCCGTTGCCCACCAGCGTGGCCGATACCGGGTCGTTGCTGGAGAGACTCACACCGAGCGGATCGATGCCGAGCGCATGGGCGACGATTTCCGGGTAGACCGTCTCGTGGCCCTGGCCGTGGTTTTGCGATTGAGCGTGCAGTGTGATGAGAGGCAAGCCGCCCGTGGCGGCAGTTCCGGCGCCGCCACTGCCGCCGCTGTCAAGCTCATCCGCAGCGTCAACCGCTCTGCTGCCAAAGCGCAGTGCGACCTGATCCTTGGGCGCATTGCCGCCACCCGAGGGTTCGAGAAACATCGCCAGGCCGAGGCCGCGCAATTTGCCCTGCGCTTCAGAGTGCGTGCGCCGTGTAGCGAAACCAGCCCAGTCGGCATGGTGTTCTGCCTTGTCGAGCAGTCCCGCGAAATCGGCCGAGTCGTAGGTTGCGCCGGCTGCATTCTTGTACGGCATGGCGTCTTTGGCAATCGCATTCGTGCGCCGGATCGCGAGGCGGTCCAGACCCAGTTGCACGGCCGCTTCGTCCACCAGGCGCTCGATCGCGTAAGCCATGTCGGGCCGGCCTGCGCCGCGATACGCGGTCGTCGGGCAGGTGTTGGTGAGCACACAGCGGTGACGGCCATAGCCCGCAGCGACCGCGTAGGCGCCGCCGATGGTGAGGCTGCCGTTCATGGTGTTGATGAGCGGTCCGGCAGGCGTGAGATAGGCGCCCTGGTCGCATAGCCAATGCATGCGAAACGCGCGGAAAGTGCCGTTGCGGTCGAGCGCGAGTTCGGCCTCGATGTTGATGGCGCGGCCATGGGCTTCCGTCATCAACTGTTCTTCACGCGAGCCGACCCACTTGATCGGGGCTTTCAATTCGCGCGCAGCCCACATCAGGATCGGGTATTCGAGATACGCGGCCGAGCGCGCGCCAAACCCGCCGCCGACATCCTGCGCATGGATGCGCACTTGCGTGGGCACCAAGCCCATCACGTGACAAAGCCCGCCGCGCATCGGCACCTGGCCCTGGTTGGGGACGTGCAGATCAAACCCGGTTGCGGCATTCCACACGACGAGGCAGGCACGCGGCTCCATCGGGCAGGGCGCAACTCGCTGGCTTTGCAAGGTGAGGCGCACCACGTGCTGTGCGCTGGCGAAAGCGGCCGCGGTTGCGGCCTGGTTGCCGTATTCGTAGTCAAAGGCCAGATTGCCCGGCACGGTGTCATGCACCAGCGGCGCGCCTGGTGCGACGGCAGCTTCGGCATGCGTGATGGCCGGCAGGTCTTCATAGTCGACTTCAACCAGGGCGGCTGCGTCCTGCGCAGCAAGTGCGCTGTGCGCGATCACCAGCGCGACTTCTTCGCCGACATAGCGCACGCGCTCACGCGCGAACGGCAGGCGCGGTGGCAGCGCGACGGGCATGCCGCCGACTCCCGGGTAGCTCACCAGCGTGGCCGGGGTTTTGAATTGTCCGGCTGGCAAATCTGCGCCGGTGTAAACCGCGACCACGCCAGGAGCCGCTCGTGCGGTGGACGTATCAACCGAGCGGATCAGGGCGGATGCGCGATCGGAGCGCACGAAGGCTGCATGGAGTTGGCCAGGAAGATTGACATCGGCGCTGTAGCGGCCCGTGCCGGTGATGAGGCGGCGGTCTTCGCGGCGGCCGGTGAAGGGATGCGTGTTCACGTAAGCTTCTTTGCAGTTATGGCAGTTCGATGCGACGAGGCGCGATCTTAAGCCAGTGACGGCTCAACGCCACGCAAACACCGCCTGCTCCAGATGATCGACGCGCGTCTCTCGTCCGTGGATCGCCACTTCCATGAATTGGTACATCACCGCCGCTGTGGGTGCGTGGATCAGGGTGCCGAGCAGCGGATAGCGAATCACTGGGCGCTCGCTCTCCGGAATCGTGATGAATTGCGGCGAGCCGGGCAGCGCAAGCTCGGTCAGTGGCACGCGGTAGATTTCTTCGACTTCATCCGGGTTGGCTACCATCGACAGGCCCGCCGGTGCCCACGCCACCAGCGGGGTGATGAGGTAGCCGGAGCGTGTTGGGTAGTCGTCGAGCCGACCCAGAATGGCACCCGCATCAAGCGCGAGTCCAATCTCTTCACGCATTTCGCGCAGCGCGGCAGCGACCTCGGTTTCGCCGGCGTCGAGGCGTCCACCCGGCAGCGCATATTGATTGGCATGGTTCTTCAGATGGCTGCTGCGCAGCGTGAGCACCAGAGCGGCGCGACCGTGGCCATCGTCGGTCACGATCACGGTAACGGCCGCACGTTTGAGCGCCGTCGAAGGTGTAGTCAGCGGCTGCCTGGCTTGCAGGCGGGTTGTGATGCGCGCGCGAAGATGGTCATCGAAGGGAGGTGGTGCAAATATGGGGGGCGTCAAGGCCGGCTCCCACCATGGTGTCTGGCGGTATTCTGTTTGACACCCGCTCGCACCAACGCTTTGCCGGCGATCATCCTCGCAGGTTCAATCACTGCGGCTGCACATTCTCGGCGCAATCAAGTTCCCAACTGCGAGTTGAGATGCTGAACGCGCTCGCACATCGAGTGCAATAGCGCCAAGCCTGCGGCAGGGTGTGCGCTGACGATCTTGAGAAATGCATCGCGATTGACCGTCAGCCAGGTGCCATCTTCTTCGCATATGGCGGTGGCGCCACGCGGGGCGGCGCCCAGCATGGCGACCTCGCCGAAGGTCTCGCCGGCGCCGATCTGTTCGACCGGACGGTTGTTGACGCCGATGGTGACGCGACCGCTTAACACCACAAACATGTGCACGCCGGTTGCGCCCTGGTTAACGATGGTCTCGCCGCGCTTCATCGAGGTGGGCAAGGGGTCGCCCAGAGTGTGGCGCAATTTGCCCAATTGATCCGCGTTCAAACCCGAGCCGCCCAGGCGCGGCTTGAGCGCACCGCTGTTGGCAGCCAGCAATTTTTCGATGCTCCGGCGCATCTGGCCGGAGAGGCTGTTGACCATTTGCAGCGCGAATTCGGGCGCCTGTGGCAGCGAGGTAAGGACGCGCTTTTCGTCGAGCGAGAGCACGCGGGATTTCTTGAGCGCGGTGGCAGTGGCGCTGCGCGGCGCGTCGGAAATGATGGCAAGTTCGCCGAAGGATTCGCCCGGCAGCATCATGTACAGCGGCTTGCCCTTGAGGGTGAGCGCGATCTGGCCCTCGATGAGCAGGTACATGCGCGCGCGCTTGGCGAACATGCCCGAGGGCTTTTCGCCTTCGGTAAAGACATTGGTGCCGGCTTCGAAAGATTCCTCTTCGCCGGCGATGCGGAAAAAACGCATCGCCAGTTGCGGGTCATGCGCTGGGGCGGTGGCCCTGGCCGGAATCTGGGTTGCCGTCAGCGGTGCCGGCGCGGGTGCTGCGGCAGGCGCCGCCGCCGGTGCGGCGGGGGCGAGATAGGAAAAATCGAGATCGTCCACGGTAAATGCTCCATAAGCAAAGACAGATGAATACGGAATTCTAGGGCCAGAATGCTCATCGTGGGGTGGATGGCTCCCGGGGGCGGGGATGACGCAGGCGCCATGGTGCAATCGAAGCATGGCAACGGTTCCGGCGGACTCGACGCTTAACCAAACACTCGTTTGGTTTACACTTTGAACATGAAAAATGTCTACATCATCGGCGCGGCCTGCACACCCTTCGGCAAACATGCGGACCAGTCGTTTCAGGATCTCGCGCGTCTGGCCTACTTGGACGTGCTTGCCGATTGTGGACTCGTGCAGCCGGGCGCAGCATGCGCTGGGGCCGGCGCCCTGATCGAGCAGGCCTGGTTTGGCAACTGCGGCATGGGCCAGTGGGGCCAGGGCGGCATTCGTGGGCAGGTGGCGTTTACTCCCCTAGTGGCAGAGGGCCTGTTCCCCGAACGCGTGCCGATGATCAATGTCGAAGGCGGCTGCGCGACGGCGGCTTTTGCGTTTCATGGCGCCTGGAAAGACGTGCTCTCGGGCGAATGCGAGGTCAGTCTGGCGCTGGGCGTCGAGAAGCTCGTCAGCCCGGACCGACCCGAGCGTGTGCCGGAAATTTTCGCCACCGGTATCGACCAGCTCGACCGCGAACGCTGGCTGAGCTATTACGAACAGGCCGGCCACGACGCAGGCAAGCCCTTTGCCATCGGCCCGGGCCGCACTGTGTACATGGACACCTATGCCATGCAGGCGGCGTGGCACATGAAGCGCTACGGCACGACGCAGCGCCAGATCGCGGCGGGCGCTTCGAAGAACCATTGGCACGGCAGCCTCAACCCGAAGGCACAGTATCGATTCGAGGTATCGGTGGACGAAGTATTGGCTGACCGCGAAGTGAGTTTCCCGCTGACGCGCTCGATGTGCGCGCCGATGGGCGACGGCGCGGCGGCGGCGATTCTGTGTTCGGAAGCGGCGCTGGCGAACTTTCCCAAGGCGGCGCAGGCACGCGCGGTGAAGATTCGCGCGTCAACGCTCTCAGGCGGCAAATACCGCAAGCTGGATGAGGCGGGCCTCTCGAAAATCGCCGCCGACAAGGCCTATGCGAAGAGCGGTTTGAAGCCTGCCGACTTTCACGTCGCCGAAGTGCACGACGCGACCTCGTTTTGCGAAATTTTCCAGATCGAGATGATGGGCTTGTGTCCGGTGGGCGAGGGCGGCAAGTTCGTCGAGTCGGGTGCGACGCGCCTGGGTGGGAAAATTCCGGTCAACGTGTCGGGCGGATTGGTGTCGAAGGGCCATCCGATCGGCGCCACCGGCCTGTCGATGGTGTACGAAATCACCCAGCAATTGCGCGGCGAATGTGGCGCGCGGCAGGTCAAGGGCGCGTCGCTCGGCATCATCGAAAACGGCGGCGGCGTCATGGGTTTTGACGAGGCGGCCTGTGCCGTCACGATTCTGGAGAAGACGACATGAGTGCGATTCTTTCCGATGCAGCACAGGGGCGCGCGCGCGACATCAAGGATGCGGTTGGCCCGGCATCAGGCATTGACTATCGCCCGGAAGACCCGGCCATGCTGGCCAACCCCTACGCCCTGTTCGACCGCATGCGTGCGGAGGATCCGGTGCACTGGAGCCCGCGCCTCAAGAGCTGGGTGCTGACGCGCTACGACGACATCAAACGCGTGTGCCTGGAGCCGGCACGCATGTCGTCGGACCGCCTGCGCCCTTTCTTCGCGTCGATTCCGAGTGACGAAGCGAAAAAGATCGGCGACATCATGCGTTACCTCTCGCTGTGGATGGTGTTCAAGGACGCCCCTGAGCACACACGTCTGCGGCGCCTGACCTCCAAGGTATTCCACAACAAATCGATGCAGGCGATGCGACCCCAGGTTGAAGACATCGCGCAATGGTTGATCCAACGCATCGGTGACAAGACCGAATTCGATTTCGTTGGCGAATTTGCCGGGCCCTTGCCGTGCCTCGTCATCATGGCCATGCTCGGTGTGCCGCGCGAAGATTTGGCGCAGGTCAAGCGCATGTCGGACGAGATTGCCCTCTTCATCGGTTCCTCGCGCACCTCGGCCGAAAAGTACGACACCGCCGAAGCCGCCACTCACGAGATGGCCGAGTACTTTCGCCGCCACCTCGTGCTGCGGCGCGCCGATCCACGCGACGACCTGATGACCGAGTTGGTGCGCCTGGATGACAACGGTGACACGCTGTCTGATGACGAGTTGATCGCCACCTGCATCCTGCTGCTCTTCGCCGGGCATGAGACGACGACCAACCACATCGCGAACGGCATGCTGTCCCTGACTCGCTTTCCAGGCGAGCAGCAAAAGTGGCGCGCCCGGAGCAGCACATCGAATCCGTCCGTCAATGGCAAGTTCGCCGCCGCCGCTGTCGAAGAACTGCTGCGTTACGACGGTCCTTCGGGGGCGCAGGTGCGCATCGTCGCGCAATCACACCAATTGCGCGGCAAGCAGTTGAACGAGGGCGACCGTGTCTTCATGATGCTCAATGCCGCCAACCGCGATCCCGAAGCCTACGCGCAGCCAAACGTGCTTGACCTCGAACGCGACGGCGTGCCGCATCTCACCTTCGGCTTTGGCCTGCATATTTGCCTGGGCTTTCCGCTGGCTCGCCTCGAAGGTCAGGTCGCGTTCCCGGCTTTGCTCAGGGCATTCACCTCGGTGGAAGCCATGGGCCCGGAACCCGAGTGGAACAACTCGCTGGTGTTTCGCGGCATGAAGGCGCTGCCGGTGCGGGTGCGGCGGGGCTAGAGTCCGGCTCGGGCAATGCGGGTCGCTTGCAATCGGCTTCCCATGCCTATAATTGTTGCTTTCCCTGACCAATGAAAGCCCCATCATGACCGATGCTGCCCGCGACCGACTGATTTCCGATGCCAGAGTGTTGATGGCCGACGCCGACGAGATCGTCAAGGCAATGGCCTCCGCCACCGGTGAAAAGGCCGTTGAACTGGCCGACAAACTGCGCATCAACATGCGTAATGCCAAAGACAAGTTGGCCGATGTGCAGGTCGCTGTGGCCGACAAGGCCAAGGTGGCGGCGCGCGTGACCGATGACTACGTGCATGACAACCCCTGGCAGGCGGTCGGCATTGCTGCCGGCGTGGGCTTGCTGCTCGGCTTGCTGATCGGCCGTCGTTGACCCCTGCACCGCACTCCGCCGGTGTGTTCGCGTCGCTGCGCGGGCTGGCGGAGACGCTGCTGGGCATCGCGGCAACGCGCTTTAACCTCCTTGGCGTCGAAGTCGCGGAAGAGAAAGAGCGCCTCGTTGCGCTGCTGGTCACCGCCATTGCACTGGTGTTTGCGTTTGCCTTTTCTGCGCTCTTGCTGACATTGCTGGTAGTTGCGCTGTTTTGGGACAACCGGGTAGCGGCGCTGGCCGGCTGTGCGGTGTTCTACGGTGCAATTGGTGCCTGGTTGTGGTCGCACCTGAGCGCGCAGCTGGCAGAACATCCGCCGCTGTTTGCCGCGACCATTGCCGAATTGAACAAGGATAGAGACGCCCTGCGCGAGACGCTCACGCGTCCGCCCGGTGTGCCACCGCTGCCATGATCCGCCGCCTTGAACTGCTGAAGTTGCGCAAGGAAGCGCTGGTGTTGCGCGCGGAGCTGGAACGCATGGATCTCGCGCAGCACGTGGCGCAACTGCGCCGCCCGTCTGAACTCACTTACAAGGGATTGCAGTGGCTGTCCCTGCTGCGCGTGCCGGTGGCGGCCGCCGTCGCGGCGCGTTTTGGTAGTGGCGGGCAGGGCTCGCTGCTTAGCCGGCTGGCACGCTATACGGGCATCGCGGTGGCGTGCTGGAAGTTCTACCGTGGCGCGCAGGAGTTGTTTGCGCCGCGGCAGCGCTCATAGCCCAAGACTGCCCCAGAGCGCGTCCACGCGCGTTTTGACCGCCGCGTCCATGACAATCGGGCGTCCCCATTCGCGGCTGGTCTCCCCTTGCAACTTGTTGGTGGCATCAATCCCCAACTTGCCACCGAGGCCGGAAACCGGCGAAGCGAAGTCGAGATAATCAATCGGCGTGTTTTCCACCAGCAGCGTATCGCGCACCGGGTCCACCCGGGTGGTCAGCGCCCATATCACTTCCTTCCATTCACGGATATTAATGTCGTCGTCGGTCACGATGACGAACTTGGTGTACATGAACTGGCGCAAAAAGCTCCACACGCCGTACATCACGCGTTTGGCGTGGCCGGGGTAAGCCTTCTTCATGCTGACCACGGCAAGCCGGTAGGAGCAGCCTTCCGGAGGCAGGTAAAAGTCGGTGATCTCGGGAAACTGCTTTTGCAGCAGCGGCACGAACACTTCGTTGAGCGCCATGCCGAGCACGGCCGGCTCGTCCGGCGGTTTGCCGGTGTAGGTGGAGTGGTAAATCGGGTTTTCGCGCATGGTGATGCGCTCGATGGTAAACACCGGGAAGCGCTCGGTTTCGTTGTAGTAGCCGGTGTGGTCGCCAAACGGTCCTTCGAGGGCGGTTTCATGGCCGGTTGGGTCGATAGCGTCCGGCAGGATCGACCCCTCAAGAACAATCTCGGCCGATGCCGGCACGCGGAGGTCGTTGCCCAGGCATTTGATGAGCTCGGTTTTGGCGCCGCGCAGCAGGCCGGCAAACTGGTATTCGCTCAACGAATCGGGCACCGGGGTGACCGCGCCGAGCATCGTCGCAGGATCGCATCCGAGCACGACCGCAATCGGGAAGGGCCTTCCAGACGCAGTGAGCGCATGCTCACGAAAATCCTGCGCGCCGCCACGATGCGCCAGCCAGCGCATGATGACCTTGTTGCGACCGATCACCTGCTGGCGATAAATGCCCAGGTTCTGGCGGGGTTTGTTGGGGCCGCGCGTCACAGTCAAGCCCCAGGTAATCAGCGGTCCGACGTCGCCGGGCCAACAGGTCTGAATCGGCAGGCGCCCGAGATCGACGTCGGCCGCCTCCCACACCACCCTTTGACAGGGCGCGCTGCTGACCTCTTTGGGTGCCATATTGAGCACCTGCTTGAGGACCGGCCATTTTTCCCAGGCATCCTTGAGGCCCTTGGGCGGTTCGGGCTCCTTGAGAAAGGCGAGCAGCTTGCCTACTTCACGCAAGCGCAACAGCGCTTCTGCATCGCTGGCGCAGTCTTCGCCCATCGCCAGAGCCACCCGCCGTACGGTGCCAAACAGGTTGCCCAACACCGGGATGGCGCTGCCGGAAACGGTTTCAAACAACAGCGCCGGGCCGCCCGTGCGCAGAACCCGATCGCAGATTTCGGTCATTTCCAGCCGCGGGGAGATCAGGGTGCCGATTTTTTTTAGTTCGCCACGTGTTTCCAGGGCTGCGATGAACTCTCTAAGGTCTTGATATTTCAATTGTTTTCGCCATTTTTCCGAAATAGTTTGAAAAGTATACGCCTAAACCCTTGATTTCGCTCAAATTCGTGTGTCAGAAACGCGTAAGTATTTGATTTAATTTAACAAAAAACAGGTTGACGGGAGCGGGCGGCATCCCTAAAATTCGGGCCAACAACAAGTAGGGGAGGACGATCCGGATCGTGCCTTCCCTTTTTTATGCGCCGCCCCTTACTTGGTGGTGCATCGCGGAAAGCGCGCCCGACGCGTCCTTCGCCGGTTGTTCCAAACGAACCATTCTTAAGTTCAACGATTCAAGGTTGTACAGGTAGTCAAAAGCGCCGCTAACGCTGCTCACACTTATTGGGCAGGTCGCACGGCCAATTCCGGTCTGGTGGAATCTTGGGGACACGCGTGAGCCCCAATCCAGGCCCTCGACTGCGAAGCAGGCAAGCATCCACCGATCCTCGTCAAAGGGGATGGGCGGCTGTGAGCGTGCAGAGATAGGAGGCATAGATGTCGCGTTTTACAAGCAAGAAATTGCAGGGTGCGGTGGAAGCCGCATGGAACCTCGCCAAGGGCAGTCTGATGATCGCCGGCCTGGTGGCGTTGGTGGCGTGGGAGATGAAGACGGTTGCATCGGCCAAGCCGGTTACTGCCGCCCTCGATGCCGGTCCGCCGGTGCTCTCCAGCGTGCAGCCGCTCAGGGTCAAGGCCGATACCGTTGCCCAGGCTGAGGAAGCCGATGTCAATGTCGAGGCGCTGGGCAACCCGGAAACCCATAGACGCATTGCCCAGTTCCTTGCCCGCAAATACCGGGTGTCGGCTGACGCCACCCAAGTTCTGGTGGGTGCCGCCTATGTGACTGGCAAAGAGACCGGGCTGGACCCGCATCTGATCCTCGCGGTCATGGCGATCGAATCGCGCCTCAATCCTTTTGCCGAATCGGTGATGGGGGCCAAGGGCCTGATGCAGGTCATTCCCAAGTACCACATGGACAAGTTTGAGGAGCTCGGCGGCAGCGACGCGGCCCTCAATCCGGTCGCCAACATCAAAGTCGGCGCCATGATCCTCAAAGAGTACATTCGCCGCTTCGGCAGTGTCGAGTCGGCGTTGCGGGTGTATTCCGGCGCGACCGGTGATGACTTCGGCTATCCGAACAAGGTGTTTGCCGAGCGCGATCGGCTGGTGGCTGCCGGCAGTGGCAAGCTGCAACTGCCGCCGCCGGTGATCGCGCCGAAGGCCGAGAAGAAGGCCGTGCCGTTCGTGCCCTATGACGCCACGGACGTGCCGGGAGAGGTTTGAGCCTTCCGGGGTGATTCTCCGGCGACCGCAGATTTTGGCGGTGGTCGGCTACGGCCTTGCCGCCCTCCCATAGCTGGTGATGCGCTTGCGCAGGATTCTGCTATCCTGCAAAATTGGTCTGACCAATTTACCAATTTTGCCGCATGCCTCTCGCCAGCATCGAACCCCAGCGCCTGTATCACCGCATTGCAGAGCAACTGCGCAGCTTGATCTTGCGTGGCGAATACCCGTCCGGTACCCGTCTGCCGCCAGAACGTGATCTGGCAGCCCAGCTTGGCGTGAGCCGGCCGTCGGTCCGCGAGGCGCTCATCGCACTCGAAGTTGAAGGTTACGTCGATATTCGCATTGGCTCAGGCATCTATGCCAAAAAGCCCGACACACTCGGTATGGGGTCGGCACTGGCCCATGCCGATGGCCCGCTCGAATTGATCCGCGCACGGGCCTTGATCGAACCCGAAGTCGCCGCTGAGGCCGCAATCAATATCAAGCGCCGCCAACTGGACGGCGTCGCCGCATCGATTGCGCTGATGGAAGCCGACGCCAAACTCGGCCGCATTCCCACTGCGGGAGACCGCCAGTTTCATGTGCGCATCGCCGAGGCGGCGGGCAACGGCGTGCTGGTCAGCGTGGTGGGGCAATTGTTTGACGGTCGTGCCAATCCGCTGTTCGTCAAGCTCGCTGGCTATTTTGAAAGCCCAAAAAGCTGGGCTGCCGCGATCCGCGAACACCGCAGGGTGCTCGATGCGCTCGCAGCACACGATGCCGATGCCGCACGTGCGGCGATGCGCTCGCACATGCAGTTGTCGCACAAGCGCTTCAGCGCCGGATGGCCGGATACCAAAAAACGTGTGAGTGGTGGGGATGGCGTGGACGGCGCGAGCGCCACCTCTGCAAGCCACCGCGTTGCGGTTTGAAAACCCGCCAACCCCAACTGCGCGAATCGCGCCATTAGCCGCATCGCTCCCCGCCATCTTCCATGTTGCCTGCCAGACTGTCCCAGAAAGGTCTCTAATGTCTTCAAGCCCTCGGCTGTTCGACTGCCAGATTCACGGCAAGGAAAAAATCGTTCTGGCACCTCTGCCGCCGCTGAAACCCAAGCCTGACGAAGTCCTGATCCGCCTCGGTGCGGGGGGTATATGCGGTTCTGACTTACATTACTATTTTGAAGGCAAGAACGGCAGCTTCGTGGTGCGGGAGCCAATGACCCCGGGGCACGAAGCCTCGGGCGTGCTCGAAGCGGTCGGCAGCAAGGTCAAGGGTTTGCAGGCGGGTATGAAGGTGGCGGTCAATCCGTCCCATCCCTGTGGCAAGTGTCCGGCCTGCCGGAGCGGCCGCGAAAACCTGTGCGAGCGCATGTTTTTCCTCGGCAGCGCCAGTGTGTTTCCACATGCACAAGGCATGTTTGCCGACCTGTTCATTCTTGGCGCACGCCAAGTGACACCGGTTGAGTCTGGCGTGTCGCTGGGCGAACTCGCGTTTGCCGAACCCCTCGCCGTCGGGCTGCACGCAGTGCAGCGCGCTGGCGGGAATCTTTCCGGAAAGCGCGTACTGGTGACGGGTGCCGGTACCATCGGCAGCCTCTGCGCACTTTCAGCCAAGCTTGCTGGCGCCGCTGAGGTCACTGTGTGCGATGTGCTCGATCGCCCCCTCACAATTGCCAGACAGGCGGGAGCTGATTTCACGTTTCGCTCCGACACGGTAGAGGTCAAGGACTACGCTGGGCGGTTCGATGTTGCCCTCGAAGCCGCCGGGCACCCACGCGCGCTCGGCACCTGCCTTGCAGGCGTCAAGCGCGGAGGCGTCATCGTGCAAGTTGGCACGCTGCCCAATGAAGACCTGCCATTTCCGGCCAATAGCATCATGGCGCGTGAGATCGACTATCGCGGCGCCTTCCGCTGGGGTGTCGAGTTTGACTGGGCGGTCGATTACCTGGCCTCCGGCAAGGTAGATGTCAAGCCGCTCCTGACCAAGCAGTATCCGCTGCTACAGGCGGTCGACGCCTTCAACCTGGCACTCGACAAAACCCGCGCCACCAAAGTACAGGTGATGGGTGCCGGCATCCCGGTTGAAGTCTGAGCACGGCAACTCGGCAAACCTCCCTCCTTCGCAGCCCTTGAAGCCAATCCGTATTACCGCCATCCGGCCCACCACGGTCACCGTGCCGCTGGAAGCGCCGCTGCGCCACGCCAACGGCTGCCACTGGGGCCGCTTCGTGCGCACGATTGTCGAGGTCGACACTGACGCCGGCATCACCGGTCTGGGCGAAATGGGCGGCGGGGGCGAGAGTGCGGAGAATGCGATCCGCGCGCTTGAAGGTTATCTGGTGGGCACCAGCCCGTTCGATTTGGAGCGCCAGCGTTTCGCGATTGCCAACCCCACGGCAAGCCTCTACAACAACCGCACGCAACTGCTGGCGGCAGTGGAATTCGCCTGTATCGACATCATGGGCAAGGCGCTCGGTGTGCCGGCCTATCAATTGTTCGGCGGCAAGCTGCGCGACACGGTACCGTTTGCGAGCTACCTGTTCTTTCGGTATGCCAACGCCGAGGGAATGAACGAGACGCGTAGCGTCGACCAGCTCGTCGCTCATGCCCGCGCACTCAAGGCCGCGCACGGCTTCACCAGCCACAAGTTGAAGGGCGGGGTGTTTTCGCCGAAATACGAATTAGCCTGTTACCGCGCACTGGCCGACGCGCTGCCTGGCGACAGCTTCCGCTATGACCCCAATTGCGCCCTGCCGCTCGAGGACGCGGTGCGTTTTGGCAATGCGATTCGCGACATCAACAACGATTACTTTGAAGACCCGACCTGGGGCCTCAACGGCCTGCGCCAGGTTCGCGAGCGTACCGGTTTACGCACCGCTACCAACACGGTCGTGGTCAACTTCGAGCAGCTCGCGACCAACATCCGCGACCACGCGGTCGACGTGATCCTGCTCGACACCACCTTCTGGGGCGGCATCCGCCCGTGCATCAAAGCGGCAGGCGTGTGCGAGACCATGCAGATTGGCGTGGCGGTGCATTCCTCCGGGGAGCTCGGCATTCAGCTTGCGACCATGTTGCACCTGGGCGCGGTGCTGCCCAACCTCTCCTACAGTGCGGATGCGCACTATCACCACCTCACGGATGACGTGATTGTGGGCGGTAAGATGTCATACAACCAAGGGGCGATCCGCGTGCCCAATGGGCCGGGGCTGGGTGTGGCGCTCGACCGCGACAAGCTGGGGCAGTACGCAGACTTGTACAAGCGCCTGGGGGGGTATCCTTACGACAAAGACCCGGGCCGGCCGGGTTGGGTGCCGCTCGTGCCAAACACAGACTGGGCAGACCCGACCGACGCCATTTGCCCCGCGATGTAGCGCCGCCGATTTGAAGTCGCAATTGCAATACCGCAGTGCCGTACCGCCAATCCACAACACCAACAGGAGAAACCGATGAAACTGACAACCAAACTGGGATTGATTGCCGCCGCTCTGGCTCTGAGCGCCGGTTCTGCCCTGGCCCAGCAGAAGCTCAAATGGGCGCACGTGTATGAGACGTCCGAGCCGTACCACACACAATCGGTGTGGGCCGCCGACGAAATCAAGAAGCGCACCAACGGCAAGTTCGAGATCACCGTGCACCCGGCTTCTTCGCTGGGCAAGGAGACCGACATCAATCAGGGCATGGCGCTCGGCACCATCGACATGATCATCAGCGGGCCGTCATTCGCAGCGCGCAGCTATCCGCGTCTGGGCATTGCCTATTACCCTTTCATTTTCCGTGATGCCGACCACCTGCTGGCCTATAGCAAGAGCGCCGTGTTCAAGGAGATGGTCGAGGGCTTTCGTGCCAAGTCGGGGATCCAGATACTCGCCTACACCTACTACGGTGCGCGCCACACCACGGCGCAAAAGCCATTCAACGATTGCGCCGGCATGAAAGGCATCAAGATCCGCGTGCCCGATGTGCCTGCTTACACCGCAACGCCCAAGGCCTGCGGCGCCAACCCGACGCCGATTGCGTTTGCCGAGGTCTACCTAGCGCTGCAAAACGGCACCGTGGAGGCACAGGAAAATCCCCTGACCACTATCGAAG
>JANLTL010000174.1:0-3805 GCA_031362905.1 Burkholderiales bacterium
CTGGCGCAAAGGTTTCCACCACCCGGGACTGAAAATGGTCGATACGCATCCCCGCGCAATAATTTGTCTACCTTCCAGCTTGCTAAAATGCGCAGATGAAAACATTCCGGCTCCTTTCTGATTCCGTGCGCGCATTTGCGCTACCGGTGGCGATCGCCACTTCGGCGCTGTTACCGGTTGCCATTTACCTTTCCTCGACGACAGCGCTTGCGCAAAATCCACCCAAGCTCGAACCTTTGCCGGAGATCTCCACGCCGCCGCAAATTCCGATCGATCCCAAGCTCGAACCGGAAGTCACCATCAAGCAGCGTGGCGCGGACAAGGTGGAAGAATTTCGCGTCAACGGCAAGCTCTACATGGTGCGCGTCACACCTCCAGGCGGTACGCCATACGTGCTGCTCGACCAGACCGGCGGCGGCCAGTTGATCCCCTCCAATGGACAGGTCGACGCACGCAGCATCAGCGTGCCGATGTGGGTGATCTCGACGTTCTGATTGATTGCACGCCGCCGTCTCGCGTGCACCTCCCGCATCGACCACTCACCTTGCCAGCGTTCTCGCGATCGCAAGCGCAACTCTGACCAAACCAAGGCCCCGGGCCGGCGCACGAATGGCAGTATTCACCCCTCTTACGCTGGAAGAACTTGCGCCCTGGCTGACCCAGTATGACTTGGGCAACGCGCTTCAATTGCGCGGCATTGCCTCTGGCATCGAGAACAGCAATTTTTTTCTCAGCACGCAACACGCTGGCGTGCGCCATGAATACGTGCTGACGATTTTCGAGAAACTGACCGCCACCGATCTGCCGTTTTATCTGGACCTCACCGCGCACCTGAACGCTGCGGGCGTGCCCTGCCCCGGCCCGGAAAAGAGCCGCGATGGCCGCAACTTTCATCTGCTTAAAGCGAAGCCGGCAGCCATAGTGCGACGCCTGCCGGGCGCATCACAACTACGACCCAGCGATGCGCAGCGTGCCGAGGTAGCGGCAATGCTCGCTTTCATGCATCGTGCGGGGCAGTCGTTCCCGGGGGCACAAGACAATCCGCGCGGGCCGCATTGGTGGAGCGTGACCGCACCGCATGTGCTGCCGTTCCTCGACCATCCGATACGCATCTTGCTCGAAGACGAATTGCGGTATCAGGCGGCCCACCGTCATGCCGCCTTGCCGCGCGGACCAATCCACGCCGACCTGTTCCGCGACAATGTGCTCTTCGACGACCAGGCTGACGGCTCGTCGCGCCTCGGCGGATTTATCGACTACTATTTTGCCGGCTGTGATGCGCTCTTGTTCGACCTCGCAGTGTGCGTCAACGACTGGTGCATCGTTCGCTCTGTGGATCATAACGGGCGCGAGCCAGGCGACCTGATCGACTCCGAGGTGTGCATATTTCTTGAAGCCTACCATCGCGTGCGCCCATTGACACCGGGGGAGCATGCCGCATGGCCGGTGATGCTGCGGGCAGCAGCGTTGCGTTTCTGGCTGTCACGCCTGTATGATTTCCATTTGCCACGTGCCGGTGAGTTAATTACGCCACACGATCCCGGTCACTTCGAACGAATATTGCGTCTGCGCCGCGCGCAGATTGATCCTCCCTGGATTGCCTGATGGACAAGCCCGATCCCGCTTTGCCGCAACCTGACGAAGTGCCGCCGTCAACGCCTTCTGCCACGGAGTCGTCACCGACGCCCGCTCCAGCCGCGTCTTCTTCCCCGGCGGCGGCGGTCCCCGCTGACCCTGCGGCACCGCAGCCAACGCCACCTTCAGCGCCGGAGGGAGGCAACGCTGCGACACCGGACGACCGGCCCCAGCTTGAACCCAAGCTGGTTCCTCCCGAGCGCGGCTGGCAATGGGTGTTGCAGGGTTTCGCGTTGTTCCGGCCCTATCCGGCATTCTGGGTGCTGCTGCTCCTGTTTTATGTTTTTCTGATGTTGATGGTGCGCGTGGTGCCGGTGCTGGGTCCGATCCTGCTGGTGATCCTGGTGCCCGCCATCTCTGCGGGCTACATGGTGGCCTGCCATGCGGCCAACCACAAGCTTCCCCCACTGCCGGCACAGCTGTTCATTCCCTTGCGCCACAATATGCGCCAGCAAGTCGCCCTGGGCCTCGCCTACCTGACGTGCATGACCGTTCTGATGATGGTCAGTCGCCTGATCGGCGGCGAGGTGCTGTTCAAGATTGCGCCGGAGGGTATGGCGGCAATTGAGATGCGTACCGGTGGGCTGGTGGCCTTGGCGCTCTATACACCGGTGATGATGGCGTTCTGGTTCGCGCCTTCGCTTTGCTTCTGGGGCAGCGTAGGTGCAGGCAAGGCACTGTTCTTCAGCTTCTTCGCGAGTTGGCGCAACCGCAACGCATTTCTGGTTTACGGCGCCGGCTGGCTGCTGTTTGGCGCGGTCATACCGATGGCAGCCGGTGCCCTGTTGGGTGCAGTACTGCCAGCAGGCCCGGCCGTTGCCACCTTCGCGGTCTTTCTGGTGCTGCCGTACATGATCGCCGTGGCCTGTGCCGTCATGGTGTCGTTTTATGCGAGCTATGTCGATGTGTTCGGCCAGCCCCCGGCACCCAAGCTGAAGGCCGGTGGATAGGCATGTCGGCGCGGTGCCGTGCGCCAAGACTATTTTCAGTCAAGTCACTTTTTCCAGCTTCGCGTAGGCCAGCGCCAGCCACTTGACGCCGTTGCGGCCGAAATTGACTTGCAGCCGCCCATCCTGCCCCGAGCCTTCGGCATCGACGATCACGCCGTTGCCAAACTTGGCGTGCAGCACGTTTTGTCCAATGCGCCAACCATTGCCGTTGCTACCTGTGCCCGCACGCACGGCATCGGCAGAGGTATTGCTCTTGGCATACGCCGGCTGCTGCACCGGCGCGAAGTCACTGTCGCCGGCCCACATTGCGCCGTAGCGCGGCGTGAGCCACTTGAGCCCCTGTTCAGGTATCTCGTTCAGGAACTGCGACTTCGAGTTGTAGCGGGTCTGGCCGTGCAGCATGCGCGTTTGCGCAAAGGACAAGTAGAGCCGATGCCGCGCGCGTGTGATCGCCACATACATCAGGCGCCGCTCTTCATCGATGCCGTCGAGCTCCCTGGTCGAATTCTCGTGCGGGAACAGGCCTTCTTCGAGGCCGGTGATGAACACCTGATTGAACTCCAGGCCCTTGGACGAATGCACGCTCATCATCTGCACAGCATCCTGCCCCGCCTCGGCCTGATTGTCACCGGCTTCGAGCGAGGCGTGGGTGAGAAAGGCAATCAGGCTGTCTTCGTCTTCCTGGATGAAGTTGGCCGCGGCGTTGAGTAACTCTTCCAGGTTTTCCAGGCGCTCCTGCCCTTCACGCTCGCCCTTGTAGTGTGCGCGCAAGCCCGAATGCGTGAGTACGTGGTCGATGATTTCCTTGAGCGGCAAATGCTCGGTAGCTACACGCATGCCGTCAATCAACTTGTTGAACGCCGCGAACGACTGCCCGGCCTTGCCTGGCGGCAAGAAGGCTACCGCACGGTAGAACGAGATGCCTTCCGGGTTCGCCATGTCGCGCGTCTTGGCGGCATCGTTGAGTTGTTCGAGCGAACGCGCGCCGATGCCGCGCGCCGGAAAATTGACCACGCGTGCATACGATGTGTCGTCGTCCGGATTGGCGAGCAGGCGCAAATACGCAATCGCATGCTTGACCTCGGCACGTTCGAAAAAGCGCAGACCCCCATAGACCTTGTAGGGGATGCCCTCGGCAAACAGCATCTGCTCGATCACACGCGATTGTGCGTTGGAGCGATACAGCACGGCCATATCGCTGCGGCGCGCGCCTTCGGCGA
>JANLTL010000194.1:0-3240 GCA_031362905.1 Burkholderiales bacterium
CAAGCCGGAATGAAAGGGATAAAAGGGGTCTGACCCCTTTTATTTTCTTGACCCCTTTTATTCTTCTTGCCCCTCGGCACGCTGCCCGCTGCAGGCTGCGTCGGGCCCGCAGCCGCCGTTTATCCTGTGCTGCCCGCCCGCATTGCGTGCCAGGCTTCCCAGTCACGCCCCGGATGCACCGTGCCGCAACCCGGGCAGGTGCGCGCAGCCTCGGGCGAGTCGTAGAACTGCCGGTAGACCTTGGGCAGGTCGTCAACGATGCTTTGCAGCTGCACTTCATGGCGCGCCACCAGCGTGGTGCATTTGGCGCAATACCACTCGAACGCATCGACTACACCAGCCGGGCGCGCACGCTCGATCACAGTGCACAGGCTGCCCTCTTCGGGGCGCTGCGGCGAGTGGCGCATGTGCGCGGGCAAGAGGAAAATGTCGCCCTCGTTCAATTCGACGCGCTCGTACTTGCCGCGGTCAAGCACCAGCAGGTGCGCGTTACCGCGAAACTGGTGAAAATATTCTTCGTACGGATCGTCGTGAAAATCGGTGCGCTGGTTCGGCCCGCCGACCACCGTGCAGATGAAATCGGCGTTGGCCCATATCTGCTGGTTGTTGACCGGCGGTTTGAAGCGGTCGGCGTTGTCCTGGAGCCAGCCGTTGAAATTGATCGGCATGCCGTATTGCATGGTGCCTCCTTCGCCTTGGGGTTTTTTGGTACGCGTGCGGGATGCCGGCGTCAATCGACCTTGATGCCGGCGTCCTTGATCACCTTCGAATATTTGGCGATCTCGCTCTTGATGAAGCCGCCAAACTCAGCCGGGCCGATGCCCGAAGCATCGGCGCCCATGCGCGCCAGGGCTTCGCGCACCTCCGTGCGGGCCAGTGCCTTTTGCAGGGTTTGGTGCAGCGTGGCCACCACCTCGGGCGGCGTGCGCGCGGGCGCGAGCAGGCCAAACCAGGCCAGGGTCTCATAGCCGGCCAGGCCCGATTCAGCCAAGGTCGGCGCATCAGGCAGCGTAGCGGCACGGCGTGCGCTGGTCACTGCCAATGCTCTCAACTTGCCCGCCTTGATCAATGGCAGCACCGTGGGGATGTTGATGATCATCCCCTGCACCTGGCCGGCCGTAACATCGGTGACGCCGGGCGCCGCGCCTTTGTAGGGAACATGCAGCAGGTCGATGCGCGCACTCGATTTGAGCAACTCCACCGAGAGGTGCGAGAGGCTGCCGTTGCCGGCCGAGGCGATCGTCACCTTGCCGGGCTGCTCGCGTGCGATGCGGGCGAAGTCGGCGTAGCTGTGCGCCGCCATGGCGGCGTTGACCACCAGCACGTTGGCGGCGCTGGCAATGAGGCCGATCGGCGCAAAGTCGTTGATGCTGTCGTAAGGCAACTTGGCGTAGAGGCTGGGCGTGACGCCATGCGAGCTGCCGTTGCCGAGGAAGATGGTGTAGCCGTCGGGCGCCGCCTTGGCTACGGCATCGGCGCCGATGCTGCCGCCCGCACCGGGGCGGTTTTCGATCACGAAGGTCTGGCCGAGCAGTTCGCCCATGGCCTTGCCCAAAGTACGGCCCAGGACGTCAGACCCGTCGCCTGCAGTTGCAGGGACCACGATGCGCACTGATTTGGTGGGGTACTGCGCCCACGCCGCGCCGCTGGCCAGCAAGGCGCTGCCCGCCATGAAGATGGCCGCCAGCACCGCCCGCGAACACTGCGAATACTGCAAATACCGCGCGGATAGAAAACGCAGCGAGCACTGGTGTAAAGGAAAGCACTTCATTTAGGCAGCCTTTGCGACGGGTTGAGCGGCATCCAGTTTCAGCCCGGAGTCGGCAATCGCCTTGCGGATCACCGCCTTCTCGCCCTCGGTGAGGTTGAGCAAGGGGCGGCGCACCGGGCCGCCAACCTGGCCGATCTGTTCCATCCAGTATTTGGTGTGGGCCTGCGGCGTACCGTGCGGGCGTGAAGCCTTGAAGGCGGCGCGCACCGGGGCCAGGCTGTCGCGGATCTTGCGCGCCTCGTCCACCTTGCCCGCGAACGCCAGGCGCGTGTAGTCGTTGATGCGCTGGTCTGCGGCAGTCTGCATGGTGAACGGCGGCGTTGAACATAAATACAGGCGCCAGCCGAGCTCGGCGATGTTGTCGAACCACTCTTCTTCGGACGCGGTGGAGACGATGATCTTGTGCCCGGCCATCTGCGTGAGCCTGGTGTACATGTCGCGCGGCACGCTGTATTTGATGGCGACGATGTTGGGCAGGTCGGCGATGCGCGAGCACAGCTCCGGGCTCATCAGGTAGCCGCTATCGGGATGGTTCCACAGCGCGATGCCGATATCGAGCTGCTCGGACAGATAACGGTAATACTCGTAGACGGTTTCATCAACGTCATGGCCGAAATGCAGCAGCGGGCTGTGCACCACGATGTAATCGGCGCCGATGTTCTGCGAATGGCGCGCGAGGTCGAGCACCACATCGAGATTGGTGTCAGAGCACGAGGTGATGATGCCGGCGCGGCCGGCGGCGCCTTCGACTGCCAGTTCAAACGTGCGTTTGCGCTCGGCCACCGACATCGAGAAAAACTCGCCCTGCTTGCCGCAGACAAACAGGCCGCCGAGCTTGAGTACGTCGACCCAGTGCTTCATGTTGCTTCTGAAGCCAGCCTCGTCAAGGCGCAGGTCAGCGGTAAAGGGGGTGGCGGTGGCTGCCCAGACGCCGCGAAAGTGTTCGCGTGAATAGGCTTTGGCATCTTTTTTGGCGTATTTCATGACGGCGCTCCGTAACGAAAAACGCTATTGTGCGGCATCTGCGGGAATAGTAGCGCTCGAAAATCTGTACACTAATGCGGTTTCATTTTCTCCCCCTCCCCCACCCAACGATTCCAAGAGGAAATTATCATGCTCGACGACAAGAAGACCTTTGACGATCCCCACATGGAAAGCCTGCTGCCGGCAGTCAAGTTCAGCCGCCGCGGTTTTATCGCTTCGTCCGCCTCGGTCGCGGGCTTTGCGCTCTCGGCCGGCCCAGTCGCCGCGCAAACGGCGATCACCACCGACAGCGAAGGCATCGCCGGCGAAGACATCAAGGTCAAGGTCAATGGCGGTGAGATGCCCGGTTACATTGCCGCGCCAGCAAAAGCCGGCAAGTACCCGGTCCTGCTGGTGGTGCCGGAGATTTTCGGCATGCACCGTTATCAGCAGGACATCTGCCGCCGCCTCGCCAAGATCGGCTATGTCGGCGTCACGTTCGACCC
>JANLTL010000198.1:0-17136 GCA_031362905.1 Burkholderiales bacterium
CGGCAAAAAGATCAAAGCCGTGATTCCGGGTGGGTCGTCGATGCCGGTGCTGACCGGCGAAGTGATGATGAACACCGACATGGATTACGACTCGATTGCCAAGGCCGGGTCGATGTTGGGCTCCGGCGCGGTCATCGTGATGGATGAGACGCGCTGCATGGTGAAATCGCTGCTGCGGCTGTCCTACTTTTATTTTGAGGAGTCCTGCGGTCAATGCACGCCATGCCGTGAAGGCACCGGCTGGCTCTACCGCGTGGTGCATCGCATCGAGCACGGGCAGGGCCGGCCGGAAGACCTCGACATGCTCAACTCGGTGGCTGACAACATTCAGGGCCGCACGATTTGCGCACTGGGTGACGCGGCGGCAATGCCGGTGCGCGCCTTCATCAAGAACTATCGCGCCGAATTTGAATACCACATCGAGCACAAGCACTGCCTCGTGCCGGCTTACGTCTAGACCGGCCCGGGAGAAACGCAAACATGGTTGAACTCGAAATCGACGGCCAAAAGGTCGAAGTGCCTGAAGGCAGCATGGTGATGGATGCCGCCAACAAGCTCGGCATCTACATCCCGCACTTTTGCTATCACAAGAAATTGTCGATCGCGGCCAACTGCCGCATGTGCCTGGTGCAGGTTGAGAAAGCGCCCAAGCCACTGCCTGCCTGCGCCACGCCGGTGAACACCGGCATGAAGGCCTACACCGCGTCGGAGCAGGCGCGCAAGGCGCAGGCCGGGGTGATGGAATTTTTGCTGATCAACCATCCGCTCGATTGTCCGATTTGCGACCAGGGCGGTGAGTGCCAGTTGCAGGACTTGGCGGTGGGTTACGGCGGCTCTTCCTCGCGTTACACCGAAGAAAAACGCGTGGTATTCCACAAGAACATCGGCCCCTTGGTGTCGATGGAAGAAATGAGCCGCTGCATCCACTGTACCCGCTGCGTGCGCTTTGGCCAGGAGGTTGCCGGCGTGATGGAGCTTGGCATGCTGGGTCGCGGCGAGCACTCCGAAATCACTTCGTTTGTCGGCAAGACGGTGGACTCAGAGTTGTCGGGCAACATGATCGACATTTGCCCGGTCGGTGCGCTGACCAGCAAGCCGTTCCGCTACTCCGCACGTACCTGGGAGTTGGCGCGCCGCAAGAGCGTCAGCCCGCACGATTCGCTCGGTGCCAACCTTGTGGTGCAGGTCAAGGGTGACCGCGTCATGCGCGTCGTGCCGCTCGAAAACGACGACGTCAACGAATGCTGGATTTCGGACAAGGACCGCTTCTCGTATGAAGCGCTCAATTCGGCCGAGCGCCTGACCACGCCAATGATCAAGCAGGGTGGTCAGTGGCAGGAGACCGACTGGCAGACCGCGCTTGAGCTCGTGGTCAATGGCCTGGCCGACATCAAGAAGAATCACGGCGCGGCGAGCATCGGCACGCTGGTGTCGCCGCATGCGACGCTCGAAGAAATGCACCTCGCGCAAAAGCTCACGCGCGCGCTCGGCTCGGAGAACGTCGATTTCCGCCTGCGCCAGAGCGATTTTTCAGCCGATGGCAATCTGGCCGGCATTCCCTGGCTGGGCATGAAGGTTTCAGATATCGGCGCGCTCGACCGTGTGCTGGTGGTCGGCTCCTTCCTGCGCAAGGACCATCCGTTGATCGCACAGCGTCTGCGCCAGATTGCCAAGCGCCGCGCGCAGATCAATTCGATTCATTGTACTGATGATGACTGGCTGCTGAAGGTCGCCAACAAGGCCATCGTCGCGCCCGCACAGATCATCGCCACGCTCGACGCGGTGCTCGCTGCGCTTGGCGGTGGCACCACAGACTGGCCAGTGCAAGCGATCGCCGCCAGCCTCAAGAGTGGGCGCAAGGTCGGCCTGTTCATCGGCAACTGGGCGCAGCAGTCGGAACACGCTGCGCAGATCGCCTTGCGCGTGCAACGCATTAGCGAAGCGCTGAAGTTAGCGAACGTCGAAGCGCAAGTGCGCTTTGGTTTCTTCGGCGAGGCCGCCAATTCGGTGGGCGGCCACGTGGTCAACGCTCTGCCCGGCGTCGGTGGGCTCAACGCCGGCGCCATGATCGAGGCGCCGCGCAAAGCCTATGTGGTGTTGCATGCCGAGCCTGCGCTGGACATGGCCTATGGTGCGCAAGCCGTCAAGGCGCTGACCGATGCAGAGTTGACCGTCGTCCTCTCGCCATTCAAACAGTCGCTCGACTGTGCCGATGTGCTGCTGCCGGTGGCTCCCTTCACCGAGACTGCCGGCACCTTCATCAATGCCGAGGGCCGCGTGCAGTCTTTCACTGGCGTGGTCAAGCCGCTGGGTGAGACGCGCCCGGCCTGGAAGGTGTTGCGGGTGCTTGGCAACCTGCTCGGCCTGACCGGATTTGAGTTCGACTCCGCTGAAGCGGTGCGCAGGGAGTGCGTGCCAGCAGACCTCGCCGCGCGCCTGGGCAATGGCATGATGCTGGAGATGAGCGCTGGCTCAAAACCCGCTCCCACCAAGGGTTTCCAGCGTATTTCCGACGTGCCGATTTACTTTGCCGATGCGCTCGCGCGTCGCGCCGCATCACTCCAGTTGACCACTGATGCGCGCGCACCGCGTGCCTGGCTCAATGACGCCGACCTCGCCAATCTGGGCTTGACCGACGGCGACAGCGTCAAGGTCACCAACGGCGCCGGTTCCTGCACGCTCCCTGCCGCGCGCGATGCCAAGCTGCCCGCAGGCTGTGTGCGCATCGCCGGTGCTCACCCATCGACGATCAACGCCGGTCCGCTGTCGGGCATGGTTGGCGTGGAGCGCGCGTAATGCTGGATTTGCTCTACGGCTTGCATGCATGGGGCGGGACGCACGCCGGTGCGGCGTGGCCTTACCTGTTCACGCTGGTCAAGACCCTGGTGCTGATTATCTGTATCGTCGCACCCTTGATGCTGTCGGTCGCCTATCTCACGCTCTACGAGCGCAAGCTGATCGGCTGGATGCAGGTTCGCCTCGGGCCAAACGTGGTGACCTTCTTCGGCATCAAATGGCTGGGCGGGTTGGCGCAGCCGATCGCCGACGGCATCAAGCTCATGTTCAAGGAACTGCTGGTGCCCGCGCGTTCGAGCAAGGGCTTGTTCATCCTCGCGCCGATCATGATCATCATGCCGGCCCTGGCGGCGTGGGCAGTGATTCCTTTTGGCCCTGAGCTGGTGCTCGCCAATATCGATGCCGGCCTCTTGTACATCATGGCGATGTCCTCGCTCGGTGTCTACGGCGTGATCATTGCAGGCTGGGCCTCGAACTCGAAATACGCCTTCCTTGGCGCGATGCGTGCCTCGGCGCAAATGGTCTCGTATGAACTGGCGATGGGCTTCTCGCTGCTGATCGTGCTGCTGGTCAGCGGCAGCCTCAACATGGTGAACATCGTCAGCGGCCAGCAGAAGGGCATGTTCGCCGACATGGGCTTGAATTTCCTGTCGTGGAACTGGCTGCCGCTGTTGCCGGTGTTCGTCATTTACGTGGTTTCGGGCGTCGCCGAAACCAACCGCCATCCGTTTGATGTGGTCGAGGGCGAGTCTGAGATTGTGGCCGGCCACATGGTCGAGTATTCGGGCATGGCTTTTGCGCTGTTCTTCCTCGCCGAATACGCCAACATGATCCTGATTTCGGCGCTGGTGGCGGTGTGTTTTCTCGGCGGCTGGGACGCACCGCTCAATGCGCCGCTGCTCAACTTCGTGCCCGGCTTTGCCTGGCTGTTTGCCAAGACCTTCGCGATTCTCACTTTCTTCATCTGGATCCGCGCTTCTTTCCCGCGCTACCGCTTTGACCAGATCATGCGTCTGGGCTGGAAAGTCTTCATCCCGCTGACCATTGTCTGGCTGTTTGTGGTCGGTGCGTGGTACGTGTCTCCGCTGAGCATCTGGAAATAGGGCGCAAGGAAACCATCATGTCCGCCGTCACCGCCGTTAAAGATTTTCTGGGTAGCCTGATGCTGCTCGAGCTGTTCAAGGGTCTCGCCTTGACCGGGCGGCACGTGTTCGCGCGCAAGATTACGGTGCAGTTTCCGGAAGAAAAAACCCCGATGTCGCCGCGTTTTCGCGGCCTGCATGCGCTGCGCCGCTATCCCAATGGCGAAGAGCGCTGCATCGCCTGCAAACTGTGTGAAGCGGTATGCCCGGCGATGGCGATCACTATCGAATCCGATGTGCGCGACGACGGCACAAGGCGCACCACGCGCTATGACATCGATCTGACCAAATGCATCTTCTGCGGCTTTTGTGAAGAGTCCTGCCCGGTTGATTCGATTGTCGAGACCCACATCCTCGAATACCACGGCGAGAAGCGCGGCGATTTGTACTACACGAAGGACATGCTGCTCGCGGTCGGTGATCGTTACGAAAAAGAAATTGCGGCGGCGCGCGCGGCAGACGCGGCTTACCGGTAGAACGGTGACATGATGGAATTCAAAACCCTGTTGTTCTACTTCTTCTCCGCGATATTGATCTTCGCGGCGCTGCGCGTGGTCACCGCGAAAAACCCGGTGCACGCGGCGTTGTTTCTCGTGCTGTCGTTCTTCTCCGCCGCCGGCGTGTGGCTTTTGCTCAAGGCCGAGTTCCTTGCCATCTCTCTGGTGTTGGTCTACGTGGGGGCGGTGATGGTGCTGTTCCTGTTCGTGGTGATGATGCTCGATATCAACATGGACAAGATGCGCGAAGGCTTCTGGAAACACTCCAAGCTTGGTTTCTTTGTCGGCGGCCTGATGCTGCTGGAGATGGCCTTTCTGCTGATGAGCCGGCCCTTCGACGCGCTCGCGCCGACCGGTGGCGCGGCCAATCAGCCGGGCTACAGCAATATCAAGGAAATTGGCCGGCTGCTCTATACCGACTACGTGTTCGCGTTCGAGATTGCCGCCATCATCCTGCTGGTGGCGATCGTTGCAGCGATTGGCCTGACCCTGCGTGGCCGCAAGGACAGCAAGGCGCAAGACCCCTCGAAGCAGGTACTGGTCAAGGCGCGTGACCGCCTCAAGATCGTCAAGATGGACGCCGATCCGGACCGCGCTGCCGCGCAAGCGAGCAACCGGGGCAAAGCATGATCACGCAATCTCACGTGCTGGTGCTCGGCGCCATTTTGTTTGCCATTTCGATTGTCGGCATCTTCCTCAACCGCAAAAACCTGATCGTGCTGCTGATGGCAATCGAGTTGATGCTGCTTGCGGTCAACATGAACTTTGTGGGTTTCTCGTATTTCCTGGGTGACCCGGACGGGCAGATTTTTGTGTTCTTTATTCTCACCGTGGCAGCTGCCGAGTCGGCGATTGGCCTGGCGATTCTGGTGGTGCTGTTCCGCAATCTGAACACGGTTGACGTCGATGAACTCGACCAGCTCAAGGGCTAGCGGGGCACAACGCACATGAGCTTGCAAAATCTACTGCTGGTAGCCGCCCTGACGCCCTTGGTGGGAGCCATTCTTGTCGGCTTGTTCGGCACCCAGTTTTTGGGTGCGAAACTCGGGCGCAAGGCCGCACACCGCATCGCGATTACCGGCGTGTTCATTTCCTTTGTGGTGTCCTGCATGGTGGCGCAGCAGGCGTTCGAGGCCACCGGCCCGATCTTCAATCAGGCGATCTACACCTGGGCAGTCTCCGACGGCATCAAATTCGACATTGGCTTCCTGGTTGACCGCCTTACCGTGACCATGATGCTGGTGGTCACCTTCGTCTCGCTGATGGTGCACATCTACACCATCGGCTACATGGAGGAAGACCCAGGCTACCAGCGCTTCTTCGCCTACATCTCGCTGTTCACTTTTTCGATGCTGATGCTGGTGATGAGCAACAACTTCCTGCAGTTGTTCTTCGGCTGGGAAGCGGTCGGTTTGGTGTCGTATTTGTTGATCGGTTTCTGGTACACGCGGCCCACGGCGATCTTCGCCAACCTCAAGGCCTTCCTGGTCAACCGGGTCGGCGACTTTGGCTTCATCCTAGGCATCGGCCTGGTGCTGGCCTGGTTTGGCAGCATGAACTACGCCGAAGTGTTCAACCATCCTGATCTCAAGAAAATCGCCGGCACTACGCTGAGCTTCTTGCCGGGTGACCCAACGGTGCTTACCGCAGCCTGCATTGGTCTCTTCATCGGCGCGATGGGCAAATCGGCGCAGTTCCCGCTACATGTATGGCTGCCCGATTCGATGGAGGGTCCCACCCCCATCTCGGCGCTGATCCATGCGGCCACCATGGTGACAGCCGGTATCTTCATGGTGGCGCGGATGTCGCCGCTGTTTGAGTTGTCCGATGCGGCGCTGTCATTCGTGATCGTGATCGGCGCGATTACTGCACTGTTCATGGGGTTCCTTGGCATCGTACAAAACGATATCAAGCGAGTGGTGGCCTATTCGACGCTTTCGCAACTGGGTTACATGACGGTTGCGCTGGGTGCCTCTGCGTATTCGGTCGCCATCTTCCATCTGATGACGCATGCCTTCTTCAAGGCATTGCTGTTTCTGGCCGCCGGCTCGGTCATCATCGGTTGCCACCACAATCAGGACATGCGCTATATGGGCGGCCTGCGCAAGTACATGCCGATCACCCATTGGGTCAGTCTGATTGGCTCGCTGGCGCTGATCGGCACACCGTTCTTGTCAGGTTTCTATTCCAAGGATCTCATCATCGAAGCCGCACACGCAGCGCGGATACCGGGCGCAGCGTTTGCCTGGTATGCCGTGATGGCGGGTGTGTTTGTTACCGCCTTCTACTCCTTCCGCATGTATTTCCTGGTGTTCTGGGGCGAGGAGCGCTACGACCAGGTGCCGCATGATGAGCATGCCCACGACGCCCATGATGATCACGTGCATCACGTCGGCAAACCTCATGAGTCACGCTGGGTAGTGACGCTGCCGCTGGTGCTGCTGGCGGTTCCGTCGTTGGCGATAGGCTTCTTCACGGTGCAACCGATGTTGTTTACCGAATTCTTCAAAGGTGTGATTGCGGTTGGTGCCAATCATGGCGCCATGACGGCGTTGGCCAAGGAGTTTCACGGCGCGACCGCGATGGCAGTGCACGCTCTGTCCACCGCGCCGTTTTGGCTCGCGGTAGCGGGCGTGGGGTTGGCCTACTACTGTTACATGGTCAATCCGAAATTTCCCGCTGCCATCAAGCAACGCTTCGAACCCATCCATACCCTGCTCGACAACAAGTACTACGCCGATGCCTTCAATCAGGCTGTGTTTGCCGGCGGCGCGCGTCTCATTGGTACCGGCCTGTGGAAGGGTGGTGATGTGGGTGTGATTGACGGCATCATCATCAATGGCTCGGCGCGACTGGTCGGCTGGTTCGCTTCGATCACGCGCCTGTTCCAGACCGGCTACCTCTACACCTATGCCATCGTGATGATTGTCGCGGTGCTGTTCTCGCTCACTCTGTTTGGCTTCCCTGCGACGGGTAAATAACGATGCAAGCCAACGCTTCCGCGATTTTGAGTCTGTCGATCTGGGTGCCGATCCTGGCGGGCCTGGTTGTCTTCGCCACCGGTAACGACAGCAACGCGCGCCTGGCGCGTGTGCTGGCGCTCATCGGTGCGCTTGCTGCTTTTGGCGTGACGCTGCCGCTGCTGGCGGGCTTTGACAATGCCAATGCCGGTTTTCAGTTCGTTGAAAAGACGATGTGGATCGATCGCTTCAACATCCACTATCACCTCGGTGTGGACGGTATCTCGATGCTGTTTGTGCCGCTCACCGCCTTCATCACGGTGCTCGTGGTCATGGCCGGATGGGAAGTGATCGAGAAGCGTGTGGCGCAATACATGGGCGCCTTCCTGATCCTTTCCGGCGTGATGATTGGCGTGTTTTGTGCACTTGACGGCGCGCTGTTCTATGTGTTCTTCGAGGCGACGCTGATCCCGATGTACGTAATCATTGGTGTCTGGGGCGGGCCGAATCGCGTTTATGCTGCATTCAAGTTTTTTCTGTACACGCTGGCCGGCTCGCTGCTGACGCTGGTCGCCATCATTTATCTTTACCTCAAGTCGGGCGGCAGTTTTGACATCGCCACCTGGCACGCGCTGCCGCTTGGCTTGTCAGTGCAGAAAATGATCTTCTTCGCCTTCCTGCTCGCCTTCGCCGCCAAGGTGCCGATGTGGCCGGTGCACACCTGGCTGCCCGACGCTCACGTGGAAGCACCGACCGGCGGCTCGGTGGTGCTGGCTGCCATCATGCTGAAACTCGGTGCCTACGGCTTCCTGCGCTTCTCGCTGCCGATCGCACCGGATGCCAGCAAGGATTTGGCGTTCCTGATGATCACGCTATCGCTGATTGCGGTGGTCTACATCGGTCTCGTTGCATTGGTGCAGACCGACATGAAAAAACTGGTGGCCTATTCGTCGATTGCGCACATGGGCTTTGTCACGCTTGGCTTCTTCATGTTTGTGGGCGGCACTGTGATGCCGCTGGCCGTGGAGGGCGCGATCGTGCAGATGGTGTCGCACGGCTTCATCTCGGGCGCGCTGTTCCTGTGCATCGGCGTGCTCTATGACAGGATGCATTCACGCAACATCGCCGACTACGGCGGGGTGGTCAACACCATGCCCAAGTTTGCGGCCTTTGCGGTGTTCTTTGCCATGGCCAATAGCGGTCTGCCGGCCACGTCCGTCTTTGTCGGCGAATTCATGGTGATCCTGGCGGCGGTCAAGTTCAATTTCTGGGTGGCCTTCCTGGCGTCCACTACCTTGATCTTTGGCGCGGCCTACTCGCTGTGGATGGTCAAACGCGTGATCTTTGGCGAGATCGGCAACGACCACGTCAAAGCGTTGACCGACATCGGCAGGCGCGAGTTTTCCATCCTTGCACTCCTCGCAGCAGCGGTGCTCTACATGGGCGTCTACCCCAAACCCTTCACCGACGTGATGCATGCGTCGGTCAATGCCTTGGCCAAGCACGTGGCCAAGAGCAAGATGTAAGGGGGTGTGCGCTATGGCAACTACAGCAACCTCGGCAGCAACCGCAGCGGCAGCGCAAATGAATGAAATGATCATCAATGTGCCGGTGTTGATCCCGGGCACCGCATCCATGCAGCAGGCGCAAAGCATGTTGGCCGCCTGTCCCGAGTTCATTCTCGGCATCGGCATCGCCGTCATCATGATGGTCGACCTGTATTTGCCGAAAGAGCGCAAGGTGGTGCTGGTGTGGCTGGCGCTGGCGGTGCTCACGCTCACTGGCCTCATGAGCTGCGCGCTGCTCGCCTCGGGGGCACGTGGCGTCGCATTTACCAACATGTTCGTCGCCGATCCGATGGCCAATCTTCTCAAGATTGGCGCCTATGTGGCGGTTGCCGTGACTTTTGTTTACTCCAAGCGCTATTTGCTTGACCGTGACTTGCTCACCGGTGAGTTTGTCATCCTCTCGTTGTTTGCGTTGCTCGGCATCATGGTGATGATTTCATCCAATCATTTGGTGCTGCTCTACCTCGGACTCGAATTGCTCTCGCTGTCGCTCTATGCCCTGGTCGCCCTTAATCGCGATTCGGCAGTGTCGACTGAAGCGGCGATCAAATATTTCATCCTTGGTGCGCTCGCGTCAGGGCTGTTGCTCTATGGCCTGTCGATGGTCTACGGCGCGACCGGCGATCTTGACCTCAACGTGATCGCGAAGGCGATTGCCTCAGGTCAGGCGAAAAAGCCAATGGTGCTCTTCGGCCTCGTGTTCATTGTTGCCGGTCTCGCATTCAAGCTTGGCGTGGTGCCGTTTCATATGTGGATTCCCGACGTGTACCACGGCGCGCCGACAGCCATGACGCTGATGATTGGCGCAGCCCCAAAACTGGCCGGTTTTGCCATCGCCATTCGCCTGCTGGTCAATGGCTTGATTGGCGTAGCGGCCGACTGGCAGAGCATGCTGATGATTCTTGCCGTGCTGTCGATGGGCTTGGGCAACCTGGCTGCGATTGCCCAGACCAACCTCAAGCGCATGCTGGCCTATTCGACCATTTCGCACATGGGCTTTATGCTTCTCGGTCTCTTGTCGGGGGTGGTCGACGGCAACCGCCTCAATGCAGTGGATGCCTACAGCGCGTCATTGTTTTACGCCATCACCTATGTGCTTACCACGCTGGCGTCGTTCGGTGTCATTTTGCTGATGGCGCGCAAGGGTTTTGAAGCCGACAACATTGATGACTTGCGTGGTCTCAACACGCGCAACCCCTGGTTTGCGTGGATGACCCTGATTGTGATGTTTTCGCTTGCTGGCATTCCGCCAACAGTCGGCTTCTACGCCAAGTTTGCGGTGTTGAGTGCGGCGCTTGCAGCCAACCTTGTCTGGCTCGCGGTAGTGGCGGTATTGTTTTCGCTGATCGGCGCCTTCTACTACTTGCGCATTGTCAAAGTGATGTTCATGGAAGAACCCGTCGATCATGCTCCCATCGCAGCGGATAGTGGTGCACGCGCCTTGCTGTCGGTCAATGGCTTTGCGCTGCTGGCACTCGGACTCGCCCCTGGCGGGTTGCTGGCCCTGTGCGCCACAGCAATGAAGGCCTCGATTTGAGCGTGCTGCCGCTGGTCGCAATGGTGGGAGCCATTCTTCTGGGCAAGTACGTGAAACCGTTGGTGGGAGCCGTTGATCAACGCTCTCTCACCCATTGGATCGTATTGCGCGGCGCCTCCAGTGTGGCGTTCGTCAACAAGAGTTTTGTCGCATTGCCTTGCGCTGTCCTGGGCACAGCACCGCGGGTTGGGGGTATCGTGCTGTGCTCCCGGACCGCAGATTGAGCATCATGCAGCCTTCGATTTTAGTGTTGCTGTTGATCGCACTGACTGCCGCGAACCTGCCCTTCTTGCTCGAGCGCAAGCTCTTCATCCTGAAGTCCGGCTCAGCGCGCAAGAACTTTGCGTGGCGCCTGCTTGAACTGACTCTGATGTATTTCGCCGTCGGTATGCTGGCGCTGGCCATTGAAGCGCGCCAGGGGCAGAATTATCCCCAGAAGTGGGAGTTCTACGCCATCACGTATTTTCTGTTTCTGGTGTTCGCCTATCCCGGTTTCGTGTACCGCTATCTGTGGCGGCGTACATGAGTGTGTCTGATCTGACCGAGACCACGCTCGATTCAACGCGTGTTTTTGAGGGCCGCCTGCTCAAGGTCAACAAGGATCGCGTGCGCCTGCCGGACGGCAGCGAGAGTACACGCGAGTACGTGGAGCACCCGGGCGCGGTGGCCATCATTGCGTTGTTGCCCGATGGCCGCCTGGTGCTGGAGCGCCAGTTTCGCTATCCCCACCGGCGCACGTTCATAGAGCTGCCTGCCGGCAAGATTGATCCGGGCGAAGACCCCCTCGCCACCGCGCAACGCGAGTTCAGGGAAGAGACGGGGTATAGCGCAACCACATGGCGCCACCTGACCACCATCCACCCGCTCATCGCGTATTCGGATGAGCGCATCGAACTTTATTGCGCGCAAGGATTGACCTTGGCCGCACGCAAGCTTGACTCTGGTGAGTTCCTTGAAGTGTTCACCGCCACACCTGCCGAAGCACTCGCGTGGATACGTGAAGGCAAGATCACCGACGTCAAAACCATCATCGGCCTTTTTTGGTTCGACAAGATCGCGCGCGGCGAATGGCAGTGAACGGCGTTGCACCTGCAGCCACGGGCACGCAGGACGATTCGGCCCATGCGTGTCCGTCCACACGCCTGCCGCAACAGGCAGCGATCGTTCACGTGCTTCCTGTGACGGTGCGTCCGATCGACATCGCCGCCATTGTTGTGGTGGTGATGATCTGGACCCTGTTTCTGGTATTGGCACGCTTTGGCGTCAGCGGTAGTTTTACGCCGTGGGACCTGGCTTTCATCCGTTTTTTGTTTGCTGCGGTGGTAGTGCTGCCGGTGTGGCTGCAGCGCCCCGCCGGCCAGCGTCTGGGCAGCCTCACACCGGTGCGTGCACTCGCCGTGGCCACGACCGCCGGCTTGCTCCTCACTTGCATCGCCTATGCCGGCTTTTCATTCGCCCCGGCTGCTCACGGCGCGGTATTGATGACCGGCACCTTGCCGTTCTGGGTGGCGCTGGTGGCGTGGCTGGTGCTGGGCGACAAATTGAGCCAGCGCAAGGTCGGTAGCCTCGCGCTGATCCTGCTTGGTGTCGGCTTCACCGGCTGGGCCTCGATGGTCGATGGCACTTCCGCCGCACACATGGCTAGCGCGGCTGCGGGGGCCTGGCGCGGTGACGTCCTGTTTCCCTTGGCGGCAGCGAGCTGGGCGGTGTTTGTTGTGCTGGTGCGACGCTGGCAGGTCAAGGCCATGGACGCAACGGTGGCCACCGCGTTGATTTCGTTCGTGCTGTACACGCCGGTGTATCTGCTATTTCTGCCCAAGCAGATCATGACTGCACCGCTGCTGGAAATTCTCTGGCAGGGAGTGTTTCAGGGCGTTTTTGCGCTAGTGGTGTCGATGTGGCTCTACACTCACGTGGTACGGGTGTTCGGGCCGTCGCGAACCACCATGTTTACGGCGCTGTGTCCCGGGTTGGCTGCACTGATTGCGGTGCCGGTGTTGGGCGAGCCGCTGTCGGCGCTGATCCTGCTGGGTTTGGCCGCAGTCACTGCCGGCATGGTGCTGGGAGTCACCGGCGGCGCTGCCGTCTCGCAGGTTCCAGCCGGTGCCAGTGTTGCGCCCCGTGCGCAACCGCTCGTGTAGCATCCGTCAATGGCCGCTCCTTACGAACTCTTCATCGCGTGGCGCTACATCCGCTCGACGAAACGCAGCAGTGGCGCGGCGGGCGGGTTTCTGTCGTTCATTTCGTTCGCGTCAGTCGCCGGCATTGCGCTCGGGGTGTGGGCACTGATAGTAGTTCTCTCAGTGATGAACGGGTTTCAAAAGGAAGTACGCGACCGCATGCTCTCGGTGGTCGCGCACATTGAGGTATTTGGCGGCAGTGGGCCGGTGACGCAATGGGAGGGCTTGCTGGCCGATGCGAAACGCCACCCGCGCGTGGTGGCCGGTGCGCCCTATGTGATGGCACAGGCGATGCTGACCAACGCCGACGCAGTACGCGGCTCGGTGATTCGCGGTGTGTTGCCCGGATTGGAAGAAAAAGTCGCTGGCCTGCAAATCAAACGCGGCGCATTGGTTGATCTGCGGCCAGGTGAATTCAATACGCTGCTGGGCAACGAACTGGCGCGTGCGCTCGGCGTGTCGGTAGGCGACAAAGTGACGCTGATCGCGCCGCAGGGCAATGTCACCCCGGCGGGGGTGATCCCGCGCTTGAAGCAGTTCAAGGTGGCTGGCATTTTTGAATCCGGCCATTTTGAGTATGACTCGGCGCTGGCACTGGTTGCGCTGGAAGATGCACAAAAATTGTTTCGCATCGAGGGCGTGACCGGCATCCGTCTGAAAGTCGACGACCTTTACGATGCACCGATCATCGCGCGTGACCTGACGCGCATCGTCAGTGGCGATGTGCTGATCCGTGACTGGGGCCGCATCAACCGCAACTGGTTTGCCGCAGTGCAGGTTGAGAAGCGCATGATGTTCATCATCCTCACCTTGATTGTCGCGGTGGCCGCGTTCAACCTGGTCTCGTCGCTGGTGATGACGGTGACTGACAAGCGTGCGGACATCGCGATTCTCAGAACACTGGGCGCGGCGCCCGGCGCGATTCTAAGAATCTTCATGATTCAAGGCTCGGTGTCGGGCGCAATCGGCACCATTCTTGGTACGGCTGCCGGCATTGTCACGGCGCTTAATCTTGACACTTGGGTACCGGCCATTGAGCGCCTGTTCGGCATTCAGTTTTTGGCAAAGGAAATCTACTTCATCAACACGCTGCCGTCTGATCCTCGCCTGGGCGACATCGGCGCCATTGTTGTGGTCGCGCTCTTGATGAGCGTGATGGCCACGATTTACCCAAGCTGGCGCGCCGCGCGCATTCAGCCGGCCGAGGCGCTGCGCCATGAGTAACGGTGCTGCGCGCGACTCCGTGGTGCGTGACGCGGTTATCCGCACCAGCGGTTTGTCCAAGACCTACACGCAGGGGCCGCAGCCAGTCGACGTGTTGCGTGGCATAGACCTCGAGGTGAGGGCAGGCGAGACCATTGCCATCGTCGGAGCGTCCGGGTCGGGCAAGAGCACGTTGCTGCACACCTTGAGTGGTCTGGACACACCGACATCCGGCACCGTCTTCATCAACGGTCAGAACATCGCATTGCTGGGGGAAACAGAGAAGGGCGCGCTGCGCAATCGCGCCCTGGGTTTCGTCTATCAGTTTCATCATTTGTTGCCGGAATTCACTGCGCAGGAGAATGTGGCGATGCCCCTGTTGATCCGGCGTGATGCGCCAAGAGCCGCTCTGGGAGCGGCTCTACAAGCACTCACCGAAGTCGGCCTGGGCCCGCGCGCAAACCATGTGCCGGGTGAACTCTCCGGCGGCGAACGCCAGCGCGCCGCGATTGCGCGTGCATTGGTGACGCGACCACAGTGTGTATTGGCCGATGAACCGACTGGCAACCTCGATCGCGAGACAGCGCGTGCGGTATTTGAAGTGATGCTCGATTTGCAGCGCAAGGCGGGCACGAGCTTCGTCGTGGTGACACACGACCGCGAGTTGGCGCAGCGGATGGATCGCATGTTTGAACTCACGGCGGGTCGCTTGGGCGCGTTGAAATAGCACCGGCACCTTGCACCGTCCCCAAATGCGGTGGTGCAACCTGGATTCGCCAGCGCAGCGTCGAGTCTTGACCTGCGCAGGGCCACTTTTTCTCTATTTCCGATGAATCCGGCATCCACCATCCTGCTCGCACTGGCCATGTCCAGTGACGCGTTTGCCGCTGCCATCGGCAAGGGGGTCGCTCTGCATCATCCGCGCTGGCGCGAAGCGCTGCGCACTGGCGTGATCTTCGGCGTGATTGAAGGCTTGACGCCCATCGCTGGATGGTGGCTTGGCAGCGCTGCCGCATCGTATGTGAGTCAATGGGATCATTGGATCGCCTTTGGATTGCTTGGCAGCCTGGGCCTGCGCATGATTCATGCGGGCCTGAGCGTCGATAAAGTTGATGATGCGGCCAAGCCCGGCAGCCATTCTTTTTGGATACTTGCACTGACCGGATTTGCCACCAGTATCGACGCAATGGCTGCCGGTGCCGGCCTGGCGCTGGTTGGCGTGAATATCTATCCGGTGGCGGCAGCGATAGGCTTCACCACGTTTGTAATGGTTACGGCTGGCGTCATGCTCGGCCGTGTTCTGGGCGCCGTTGCCGGCAAGCGCGCCGAGATTGTGGGCGGTTTGCTGTTGATTGCAATTGGCTCGGCGATACTGCATGAGCATTTGGCGGCCGGATGAGTTGCTGTAGCGCAGCTCGCCTCCGGACGTAGGCGCCGCGCATTCCAATCCAGCAAAAAATGACGTAGGGATGTCGATGGAGATTGCTGTTTTGTCCCAGTCTCTGTAGCATGATCCCCACACGTGCCGAAACGCCGCGAGAGCGCTGGTCGTGCCCGTTGCAAATCATGCTCTTCAAAGGAGATTCATCATGGCAAAAAGCAAGTCAGCCAACAGTGTTTACCGCATCACCGAACTGATCGGCACCAGCAATGTGTCGTGGGAAGACGCCGCAAAAAACGCGGTTGAAACAGCCGGCAAAACCCTGCGTGACCTGCGTATCGCCGAAGTTGCCGACCTCGACATGGTGATCGAGAAGGGCAAGGTAGCGTCGTATCGCGCGAAGGTGCGACTGTCGTTCAAGTACGACGCCTGAGACTCACAGTTCGCTGTGTGCCGGATACGACGGGCAACGCCGTATCCGGCATTTTCTTTTGGATCAGAACCGATTCAAAAGAAAATGTGTCACTCAAACTCTTTCCGTAGCATCCTCGCCGCTTCCACCATCGCCCGCAGCTTTCCGTCGGCCACATCGCGTGGCAGATATTTCATGCCGCAATCGGGTGCGAGGATGATGTTTTCTTTTTTGACGTAGGGCAGAGCGCGCTTGATACGGTCTACCACCGTCTGCGGGGTTTCGATGCTCATGTCGGACAGGTCGATGCAGCCGACCATGATTTTCTTGGTGTCGAGTTGGGTGAAGACTGAGCAGTCGAGGTTGGATTGTGCGGTCTCGAGCGACACTTGCTTGCACGAGCAGCCGTGCATTTCCGGGAGGAATGAGTAACCGCTGGGGCGCGCGTGGATCACGGCAGCGTAGCCGAAGCAGATGTGAACTGCCGTCTCGCCGGTGATGCCTTCGAGTGCTTTGTTGAGAGCCTTGAGGCCGTACTCGCGGGCGCGTTCCGGGCGAGCCTGCATGTAGGGCTCATCAATCTGCACGACGTCGGCACCAGCAGCGAACAGGTCGCGAATTTCTTCGTTGACCGCTTGCGCGTAGGCGAGTGAGGCCTCTTCGGCTGTCTTGTAGTAATCGTTTTGCGCCTGCTCGCTCATGGTGAACGGGCCGGGCACGGTGATCTTGACTTTGCGCGTCGTGTGCGCTTTGAGAAATTTGAGGTCGTCCACCTCAACCGGACGCATGCGCCTGACCGGTCCGATCACGCGCGGCACCGGGTTGGGGTGGCCGCTGCGGTCGAGTGCGGTGCCGGGGTTGTCAATGTCGACACCGGAGAGGGCGGTGGCGAAGCGGTTTGAGTAACTCTCGCGACGGATTTCGCCGTCGGTAATGATGTCGATGCCGGCATTTTCCTGGGCGCGGATGGCGAGCAGGGTCGCGTCGTTTTGCGCTTCTTCGAGAAACTCGGCGGGAATGCGCCAGAGTTCCTTGGCACGTGTGCGCGGCGGAAAGCGGCCAGCGAGTTTCTGGCGGTCAATCAGCCATTCCGGTTGCGGGTAACTGCCGACGAGGGTGGTTGGAAACAGCATTCATGGCTCCGGCGATTGAACTTGACGATGGGGAATTCGGTTCGAGAAAGTCTTTGGGCGCCTCGGAGATCAAAGATGGTGCTGGCACTTTGCGAGGCGGGGGTGCGATGCGCAGGCTTAGTGGCACATGTTGTCAAGCAAGCGGTCCATGAACGCCTCGCACTGGGCCAGTTGCGACAAGTCGCAATATTCGTTTGGTTTGTGCGCCTGCTCAATCGAGCCAGGCCCGCAGATGATTGACGGCAAACCGGCTTTCTCAAACAGTCCCGCTTCGGTGGCGTAAGCGACTTTGGCCGTTTTGTCGTTGCGCGAGAGAGCAATCGCCAG
>JANLTL010000200.1:0-28559 GCA_031362905.1 Burkholderiales bacterium
GACGGCATCATGAACGCGCCCATCGATCTGGACGATGTCATGCTGGGCGAACTCACCTGGGCAGCGACCAAAAGCTGCATGAGCGGCGCTGCGATCATGCTGGTGATCTGGCTGCTTGGACTGACCAATGGCGCTCTTTCCCTGTTGATACTCCCGGTGGTCTTGCTCACCGGCCTCGCATTTGCCGCGCTTGGCCTGATCGTCAACGCCTTCGCACGCGGATACGATTTCTTCCAGTACTACTTCACACTGGTGATCACGCCGATGGCGTTTGTCAGCGGTGTTTTCTTTCCTGCCTCGCAACTGCCGCCGTGGCTGCAAGCCTGCGCGCAAGTGCTGCCGCTCACCCACGCAATCGAACTGGCGCGCCCGCTCTTGCTCGGTCAGCCGCCTGATCTGCCCATACTCCACATCTTGGTGTTGCTCGCCTATGCTCTGGCTGGCGCATACATCGCCACCGTGGTCACACGCCGCCGCTTGACCTGATCATATGGCGCGCGGTCAAATGTCCAGCTAGCCAGGATGCGGCAAGCGAGCGCAGCACGCGGGCCTTTGTCAGGGCAGAGCTCCGACCTGCGCTCGAGCTTGCTGGAACAGTTGGGCGACCACCAGCGCCACGAATTGACAGAGTGAACAGACGGTGAAAGAGTCTGGCGCGAAACGGCATTTTCTCACCGCAAGCGCGGCACATCTTCCTTCACTTCCCGAAACTCGCCTTCGATCACCGCCTCATTGGCCGCGCCCTGCACACCGCCGGTGCGCATAGACGGTGCGGGCATCACGCGCCCCGGCAAGAGCACGATCAGCAGCGCCAGCACATCTGTGAGAACGCCGGGAAATAGAAACAACAGGCCGGCGAAAAATGCGCGCGCACCCGCCATCAGGCCCCACAGCGAAGACGACAACGCGCGTGCATCACCGCCCGCCGCACTGCTGGCCATGCCGCGCAGTGCCGCGCGAAATGATTCCTTGGCGCGCACCAGCAGCCAGATGCCGCCCATTGCGGCGACTGCCAGCCAGAGTAAAAATCCGTCGCCGTAACGCCGGTACAGCGCCAGATCGAGCAGAAATTCCGCGACCGGAAGGGTCAGTACAATCAGGGGCAGAAAGCGCAGCATGAATGAGGTTCCAGTGAGTGATGTACGCAGCACCGATGCGCCGGCCAAGCCGGACGGCGTGATTGCCCTGTTGACCAATGTGCCCAACGAAGCGCTGGCGCGTCATATGGGGGCATATCTGGTGGAACAAAAGCTCGCCGCGTGCGTCAATATTCTAGGCGCTTGCGAGTCGGTTTACCGCTGGCAGGGCAAGGTCGAGACGGCGCACGAAGTTCCCCTGCTGATCAAGACCACACGAGCGCGCTACGGCGAGGTGGAGGCGGCCATCATCCGTCTGCATCCCTACGACGTACCTGAAATCATCGTTCTGCCTATCGATCAAGGGTTGCCAGCTTATCTTGACTGGGTGCGCAACGAGACCGCTGTGGCGTGATTGCGGCAAAGAGCAGGGAAAAGAGTATGGCATAGAGCGACTTCCTCTTCCGCCCCTACCCGACGAAATGTGGACCAAGCCAACGTGAATCGAACGAATATCAAATGACTGCATTCAAACTGGTGCTTGCGCTGTTGTCATTGGCTTGTCTCGTGCCGTGCACTGCGCATGCTGCGACTGGCACGAAGGCTGAGCCCGACCTGCTCGATCCCGAAGTTGCGTTCCGCTTCTCGGTCAGCCTTAAGGACGCAAAGACGGTTGAGATTCGCTATGCCATCGCGCCTGGCTATTACATGTACCGCGAGCGCTTTGCCTTCGCTGTCGAGGGAGTGGCGGCCGGCAAGGCGACGTTACCGCGCGGCAAAAAAAAGTTCGATGCGACCTTTAACAAGACCATGGAGATCTATCGCGACGCCGTGACGGTGACGCTGCCGCTCAAGCAGGCTGCGGCAGGTGCTCTCACACTCAAGGCCACTTCACAGGGCTGTGCCGATGCAGGCGTGTGCTATCCGCCGCAAATGCAATCGGTGCGCTTGACACTGGCATCCGCGGGGGCGCTTGGGCCAGCAGGGACATCGGAGAACACGCCGGGTGCGTCGAGCGCGTTCGGTGTGCCCGCCAAGCCTGGCGGATCAGCGTCATCCGCCGTAGGGGGTGGGCAGCAGGCGTTGGCTATTCCTGCCGGGGCTGCATCGGGCGCAGCGCTGCCGTCCGCCTTGGCCAAAACATCAACTGCGCCATCCACGGCAGCAGCGACCAAAGGTGCATTGTTCCAGCGTGTGGTATCGATCGATGACGTGCAGCAAAAAGTCAAAGCGGCGGGCCGCGTGGCGCTGCTCGATTTCTACGCCGACTGGTGCGCGCCGTGCAAGCAGATGGAGAAGGTCACGCTCTCCGACAAACGCGTCAAGGCCAAGCTCGCGCAGTTCGCGGCACTGCAAGCCGACGTCACGCGCAACACGCTTGATGACAAGCTGCTGTTGAAGCAATACAAACTGGTTGGCCCGCCGGGCATCGTGTTCTTTGACCGTGCCGGTCAGGAAATCACCGCACTGCGCGTCATTGGGTTTGAGCCACCAGACAAGTTTCTCAAGACACTTGATCAGGCGCTGGCTGCGCGTTGATCTGCGCTTTAACAAAAAGCACGGAAAAGGGCAGGGTTTTCAGTTGCTGCGCAACTGCGCGTCGAGCCGGCGCGCTATCAGGCGGTCAGGTTCAATCAACAGCGGCTGCACCGCAGCAAACGCGCTCCGCACTGCGGTTGTGTCACCCTTGAGGACGCTGCGCAAGAAGGCCACGCACAGCTCGCGCGTCGCTGCCTTGATCGCCAGCGCCCGCTCCGAGCGGGTGCGGTCAGTGAACACGCTATGCTCGCCGCCCTCGAAAATGGCAAGAAACTTCATCTCCGGCCGTGCGGCCGGCATGTCCCGAAACACGCCGATGCGGTCAGCCACGTCGGAGCCATAGCCGGGGACGCGTATCACGTCGTCACTGCCCGTGATATGCAGGGTCGGCAGACGCACATCGCGCAACACGGCGGCTTGATTGCCTTCGCCATGGAACGGCGGCGCCGACAACAGGATCGCAGCCTTGATGCGCGCATCGGCGTAGCTGATCCGTCTGCCGTCACGTTCAATTGACGCCCCCGCAATCAGCATCGCGGTGTTGGCGCCATAGGAGTGACCGGCTATTGCGATCGCCTGGGTGTCGATTAACGCGCCTAGCTCGCGATCAGCGAGCAAGGTGGTGAGCGCAAACGACACGTCCTGCACACGCGCCAGGGCGTTGGATTCGCTCGCCGCATCGCCCACATTGCCCAACAGCGTGAGCGGGCCGCCCTGCCACACGGCGCGGTCGCTGCCCGCATGCTGCACGTGCAGGGCAACAAAGCCGTTACGCGCAAGATGCTGGCCGATATGGCTGTAACCGAGACGCGAGCCGCCCAGACCATGCGAAAAAATCACCAGTGGCAATTTTTCTCTGGGCGTTGGTGCGACGTGTTCTGCAGTACTTGCCGACGAAACGCGGCCCGGCGCCGACGGGTCTGCCACCATTGCGTCTGACGCTGCTCGTGCCGCCCCAACCGCCGCAGCGGCGGGCAGATAGACGCGCACCGGCACCACTCGTTGACGGGCCGCATCAACCCACTCGGCATCTCGCGCCGACACATCTGCGGCGAGTGCTGTGACCCGTTCGGTACGCTCGGCCGTGCCACGGACAGACTGCGCAACGGCAACTGCCATGCTGATACTGAGCACGGCGGCGGTGGCGATAGAGGCGAAGGGTTTAAAGCGGATCATGATGGCGCTGGGCTCCAGTGAGGCACGTCAGACTGTTGCGGAAGTGTCAAGGTTCCACAATTATTCCTGGTTGAGGACTGGTGTTTGTGAGCGGGGTCAAGCGGGAGGTGTTCGGCGCGCTTGATTCGGCAGGGTGCATAAGCAAAATCTTATCGTTTGTCAGGACCCAAAGCGGAGGGTTGGCGCGCGAATCAGGCGGTGACGGGTCGCGGCGCACGCGCGCTGTGCTCCGCCATACGGCGATCGCGATGCGTTGAGCGTGTCTCAGTCGGGATATCCGACAGCAGGCTGGCTGAAACCCTCAGCTGCGCGCCAGCCAGGTTGCTTGAGGAACAAGCCACGTATCGGGCCACCGGTATCGAAGGTCGGCCAGGGCTTGCCGCTGTACTTCTTGGCGTACTCCTCACGGATATCCTGGCCGGTCTTGTACCAGGGCACCTTGTTGATGTAGCGGGAAAGCGTTTGCCCGCGCCAGCCTGCGTCTTTCATCTCCGGCCACACCTGGTCGGCGTATTTGATGTTCCAGTCGCGGTCCAGTTTCCATGCCTCGTGGCCGAGGATGTCGCCGAATATGAACAGGCGCCCCTGATAGATTTCCCAAGAACTCGGATCGCTGCTCAGCTTGATGGCGAACGCCGCTCCGGAGGAGCAGAAGCCACCGTACTGTGGCTCAAACTTGGCTGGCGTGGCGTCAAACAATTGCTTGTTGGCAGTGCTGGCGAAGTAGTAGGTGCGGTTCGGCAGTGTGGAGGTAATCGCTTTGTCGCCGCGGGTCGGTTTGCCGACGGTGAAATAGGCCACCGGGTCGTAACCGAGCAGCATCACGTCATCGCCACGCGGATTTTTGGAGGTTGCATAGGGCGTACCGCAGGCTTGCAGCAGCAGGGCCAGTACGACCAGGCAAGCGGTTCTGATCAACAAAGTCATCTCAATCTCCCTGTGAAAACCGTTGGTACAAGCCATTCTTATCGGCTTTACTGCCTGACAACCGCACCCACCAATGGTTTTCAGGTTTCGCATTGAGAAAAAAATGACTTGAGGGCAGGATGCCGGCAGCGGCTTCAATAGCGCACGACCAATGTAGCACCAATGCTGCCGGTGTTGCGCCCGACCGCATCGGCGCCACGCAGCACGTGCGCCGCATGCATCGAAAACGCGACATTGCCGCGCAACTGATAGTGCAGCAGCGCGCCGATGCTTGCCGCGTTGGAACGACCGGGCAGCCCGGCGACGGGTTGGTTGCGACGAACTGTCCCGAGGTCGACAAACCCGCCGGCGCGCAGGTCGATACCGACCAAGCGGCGGCTCCACAATTCGACACTGGCCTGCGCGCCCGAATCGCCGCTCGCTGCGCGTTCGGGCAGGCCGCGCACGCCGCCCGAGTCGATCCAGGGTGCGCGATTCCACACTGCGAAGGCGCTACCCCAGGGTTGCAAGCTGCCTCCCAGGGCAAACTGTTCGCCCGGCAACAAGGCTTGGCTCGATGCCTGCGCCCGTGCACGCACCAGCAGCCGGATGTCGTAGGTGAGGGCGCGCATCCATTGGCCGTCGAGTTTGAGCGCATTCCAGCGCGGGTTTGCGCCGGGCCGCGCCAGCGCATAGCTGGTCGCGTCATTTCCCGCACCGCCGCCAAGATTGGTGGTCAGTTGCGCACCCACTTTCCAGCCGATCCATTCCTGCTCCCAGTGGCCCTGGTAGCCGAGCGTCAGCGGACGGCTGCGCACCTGGGGCAGGGCCACCGTGGCGCCAGAGGGTGTCACAACGGAGGTACCGAACCAGTCACGATCCGTGATGGCGATGCTGACGTGTTGATGGTAGTCATACGCCGGGGTGAGGTGCTGACGGTAAAAGATGCCGGTAGACCTGCCGGCGCCGGTAATCGGCGCGAGGTTGGCATCAAGCCCGCCACCTTCGCGCGCGCGTGTGGCGACCACGCCGAGCATGCCGCCCCACCCATAGAGCGGCGCGCGGTAAGCCAGGCTGGCGTTGCCGTTGCGGTTCCAATCATTGCTCGCGCCCGAAATCTGCAAGGCGGCCTGATGATCTCGGTTCCACAGATTGACATGCTCTCCACCGAGCCAGAGCCGCTCGCGCCGACCACCGGCCACGCTGGTGTTGGTGAGGCCGCCCTGCAGTGACCAGGGCTTGACGTCCGCAACTGCGACGGTGGCGTCAACCACATCGGCTGACCTCGCCGGCACCAGCAGCGGTTCGATGTTCTTGGATGGGTTCTCGCGCGCCAGTTGCAGCGCGCGCGCAAGTTCGCCTGAACCATCCACGAGCAGTTGACCCGCGGCGAGCATCGGCAAGCTGACGCGGATATTGGCGTCATCATGGTGTTGCGCACCAGTGATGCTGGTGTTGCCAACGCGTACCGATGCCCGGGGCGATGCCGGGGCGGTGGCGGTGAGTGCTATCCATTCGGCAGGCTTGATCCAGGCCGCCGGTTTGAACTTGCCCGCATCGTCGGCGCGATGGTTGCGCGGATCAAATACGAGCGCATCGCCTTCCTGGATCACCAGGCCGGTCAGGTCAAACGGCCGGTCACCATGGCCACCGAGAAAAGTATTCGTCCCCGCAGCGGGCGGCGTCGCCACCTCACGCTTGATCTCGACCAGCGTTCCCGGCGTCGAGAACCCGGTGAGCCACTGGGTGCGCACCGGCGTCTTGCCGGTGATCAAGCCCACATATTCGGATGGGCGGCAGAACCGGCTGCCAAGCACCTTGCCAACCGGAATGCGCGCGCTTTGTAGCGCGGCGTGGATCCGCTTGGCGTCATCGCGGCCGATCGCGTCGAGGTTGCGTTGCGAGGCACAGTTGTCAAGATCGTGCCGGCCCTCGGCCTGCATCGCCCCTTCGATGATTTTTTGCTGCCAGTGGGTGTGGCCGTGGCGAAAGTAAATCACGTAGCCGCCCTGCGCCATGGCGCGCATCAGCTCGGGTGTGCCGCGGGAGCGCTCGGCGCCGTCTTGCGCGTGGGCAGCGCCGCTCGCGAAAAGAGCCACCAGGCACGCCGTACCGAAAAGGGTCTTGAATCGCTTCATCGGATCATCCCGTCTGTGTGAAGTGCGTGCCGGTACCGGCATCACTGACGGTATGGCCCCTCTTATGCTTGGGCGTAGAACACGCCGAAATGTCGTTGTGCGTCGGTCCACCACTGGGTGCGCGAGAACCCGGCTTGCTCCAGCATGGCAATGAATTTTTCCGGTTCGTACTTGCAGGAATTCTCGGTGTGGATGCGTTCGCCAGCCTTGAAACGGCGCTCGCGGCCGTCCATCAGGACGCGTGTTTCGTGCAGCGCTTCCAGATGCATTTCGATCCGGCTCTCAATGCGATTGAACAAGCCCACGTGTTTGAAGGCGGCCACGTCAATCGTTGCGCCGGTAATGCGCTTGATGTGGTTGAGCACATTCTTGTTAAAGGCCGCAGTGACGCCGGCGGCATCGTCATAGGCATTGACCAGTGTGGTTTCGTCTTTGACCAGATCAACTCCGATCAACAGGCCGCTGCCCGGCGTGATGCAGTAACGGCGCGTTTGCGCCATGAAGCTAACAGCGTCGGGCGGCGTGAAATTGCCGATCGACGAGCCCGGATAGAAAAACGTCACCGGCTCGGGGCCCAGCACGCCGTCGAGATTGAGCGTGCGCGAGAAGTCGTCAATCACGCCAACGAAATCGGTGCCGGGCATTTCATTGGCGAACTCCGCCAGGGCTGATTCGACAATGCCGCGTGCCACATCGACCGGCACGTAGCGCTGCGGGTCGAGCGCGGGGAACCAGCACGCCGCTTTCTGGCAATCACCGGCGCCCAGGTCAACCAGTTGTTTGCGCGTGCCCACGGTCTTGGCGATGGCGTCGCGATGCGCATCAAAGATTGCCGCTTCAGTGCGCGTGACGTAATACTCGGGCAACTCGCAAATCGCCTGGAACAGGCGGCAGCCGAGAGCATCGTAAAAATACTTGGGGCTGATCGACGCGTTCGCAGCAAACAGGTTGGTTGCAATCTCTGTCGCGGTGTCGGGGCGTGCATGAGCTTCGAGGCGGTCGATGATGCGAAACGCCTGATGTTCGGTCTCGGCCTGGTTCAAGAGCGGCTCCAGTGTGACGGGGATTGCGCGTGCCTATGGTGCAAATACACCATGATCACACGCGGGAGTGCAATTTTGCGCTGAAAACCAGCTTGCTGTCGCAAACTACGAATCCGGTAGAGCGGCGGATGCAACCCATGGAGCAATGGGTCAATGGGCCGAGACCATTGGCGGAAAACGAAGAGAGAGGTATTGCCGGTGTAGATCCACTCCCACCAAGGGACTCCGGGTAAATCACCGGTTTCGCGCATATTCACGCCCGGTGAATACCACCGCCAGGATTTCGTCGCTCGGGTGAGGCGGTCGCGGCTTCGTAAGTCGACTCAACCGCGCGGTGGCCGCGCGCCGGTGGGCCCGACGTAGTGTTTCCAGCGAAAGTACAGCAGCAGTACGGTGGTGACCACTCCCATCCCGCCGAGCGTGACCCAGAACCCCCAATGCCATTCCTGGCCCGGCAGGTTCTTGAAGTTCATGCCGTAAATGCCAGCGATCAAAGTCAGCGGCATGAAGATCGCGGTGATGATGGTCAGCGTGCGCATGATCTGGTTGGTGCGGTTGGCGGTCGCCGAGAAGTGCAGTTGCACCGCTGATTCTGCGGTTTGCTCCAGCCGTTGTGCGTGGTTGAGAACGCGTGCGATGTGTTCGACCAGATCCGAGAGGCGCACGTTCATTGCATCCGACAATTCTTCGAGCTGGTGGTCGCGCCACTCCTGGATCGCGTCGCGCTGCTCTTCGCAGAGGTGTTCGAGTTTGCGGATCTCAATGCGCTGCTCGAGCAACGAATACCAGTCGTCAAACGGGCGGCGCGGGTCGAGCAGGTTGCGCTGCATGCGGTCGAGCTTGTCGGAGAGCGGCTGGCGCAGTTCGAGGTAGCGGTCCACCATGGCATTGAGTACGCGGTACACCAGCTCGATCGGCATGGCCGGCATGCGCGTCGAATTCGACAGCAGGCGTGTACGCACGGTGCCAATGGCAGGCGCTTCCTCAGGGCGCACGGTGATCAGCACACGCCCAAAAATGATGAAAGTGATCGGTGCGCTCTTGACGCGGTAGGGTTGGGTGTTGATCGGCCCGTAGCGGAACACCTTGCCATCGGCAGCCTTCACCGTCTTATCGTCGTCGGCCGGCCCGGTCTGCGCCGACAGGCCGCGAAATATGACCATTTCGTAGTCGCGCGTATTGTCGAAATACGAGGGATGGAATTCGTTCGCTGCATCGGTCATGTGCGCATCGAAAATGCGCACGCCGGTGAGCTTCTCCGCAAGATCGCGCCACGACTCGGACGGCTCGCTGATCGCCGCATCGATCCACAGCCAGCCATCCGGCGGCAAGGTGTCGATCTCGTCGACGCGCAGGGCGGAATGGTCCTTGGTGATGAGGAGAAGTTGCATGCCGGGGTGCTTCGCTACTGCCTACTTCCCCTGGAAGCTCGGCACCCGCTTTTCGGCGAACGACTTGCGTCCTTCCTTGTAATCCTCGCTGGCAAAACAGGCCTCGACCAGATTGCCCACACGTGCCGGATCCTGCTCGGCTTGCGGCTTGCGCATCTCCATCAAGGCACCCTTGGCGGCACGCAGTGTGAGCGGGGCGTTTTCACAGATCAGCTTGACGTAGTCATCGACCACTTTGTCAAGGTCAGCCACCGGCACCACCTGTTTTACCAACCCGATGGTGAGCGCATCGGCACCGCCGAAAATGCGCGCGCTGAAAAACAGGTCGGCAGTGTTGGCCGGGCCCATCACTTCGTTGAAACGCTTGAGGCCCGAGAAGCTGTAACCCAGTCCGAGCCGGCCGGCCGGCATGCGGAATTTGACATCGTCAGCACAGATGCGCACGTCGCAATTGAGCACGATGCCAAGACCGCCGCCCATGCAGATACCGCGAATCTTGGCAATCACCGGCTTGGTACAGCCGAGGATCGACATATACCCCGTTTCAGTGGCATTGTTGTAGACCGCCGCACTGTCGCCGCTGCGCTGGTTGTCGAACTGTGAAATGTCGGCGCCAGAGACAAATGCTTTCTCGCCGGCGCCCTGCAACACCACGACGCGTATGTCCGGATCTGCATTGAACTCGTCAATTGCCTTGGGCAGTGACAGCCACATGTCCAGGTTGACGGCGTTGTACTTCTTCTGGTTGTCAAAAATGATGTGGCCGACGTGGCCTTCCTTGCGCCAAACCAGACGGCCTGCTACGGATTGTGTGACATCGCTCATGTTGTTGGATTCCCGGGGTTTGATTGAAGTACGAACCAAAAAATCAAATGACCTTGTTCTGCCGAAACGCGGCGATTTCGGCAGCGCTGTAGCCGGCAGCTGTCAGCACCTCGTCATTGTTCGCACCCTGCTCCGGCAGGGTGTAGCTCACTGCCGCCGGTGTGCGCGACAGTTTGACTGGTTGCGAGACGATGCGGATGTCACCCAGCTTGGGGTGCCTGACCGTCGCCGCCGCGCCCAGGTGCTTGACCTGCTCGTCGTCGAACACCTCCTGCATGTTGTAGATCGGGCCGCAAGGCACACCGTTCGCATTGAGTTTGTCGACCCAGTATTGCGTGGTGTTCTTGCCGAATTCCTTGTTGAGTTCGGCGTTGATGCGCGGACGATCCTTGTAGCGGCCATCATTCTTGACATAGCGCGGATCGTCACGCAAGTCGGGCCTTTCGATCGCATCGCACAGCGCGCGGTACTGGGCCGTACCCGAGGCGCCGATGTTGAAGTAACCGTCACTTGCCTTGAAAGCGCCCATTGGCGTGCTGACCGGATGGTCGTTGCCGGCCTGAGGCGGAATCTCCCCGGTCATCAGGTAGCGCGCCGCCTGAAAGTCGGTCATGGCGATCATCGCATGCAGCAGCGACGACTGCACCCACTGGCCTTCGCCCGAGGATTCGCGTTCCAGCAGTGCCGTCATGATGCCCAGCGCAGCGTACAAACCAGCTGAGGAGTCGGCCACCGCAATGCCGGCGCGCATCGGCCCAGCACCCGGTTCGCCGGTGATCGACATCATGCCGCCCATGCCTTGCGCAATCTGATCGAATCCGGGACGTTTGACGTAGGGACCATCCTGTCCGAAGCCCGAAATGCTGGCCAGGACGATGCGCGGATTGACCGCGCGTAACTTTTCGTAATCGACCCCGAGGCGGTATTTCACATCGGGGCGGTAGTTCTCCACCACCACATCCGCAGTCTTGACCAGGCGCATGAAAATGGCACGCCCCTCTTCGGTCTTGAGGTTGAGCGTGATCGAGCGCTTGTTGCGATGCAGGTTTTGCATGTCGTAGCCATCGCGATTGCCCGACAGGCCGTCATTCGGATCGACACCAGGCGGCGATTCGACCTTGATGACATCGGCACCGAAGTCGGCCAGCATGCGCACGCAGGTGGGGCCGGCACGCACGCGCGAGAGGTCAAGCACGCGAAAGCGCTTCAGGGCGCTCGAATTGACAGTAAAGGGCATGGGGAAGCTAGCAGGGAAGGTTTGGGGACTTGCAGGCACTGGGTTGCAGTCAAGCCTCCCGATTATCGTGAGACGGAGCGAATTTGGCAATGCGCTGCCACAATACGGCATTGCAGCTTGAGGAACGCTTTAGAGCGGGTATGCTCTGTCCTCGCGTAGCGCGACACTCTATTTTGTGAATATCAGGGGAAGAACAATGAAATCTTGGTTGATCGACGGCGGCTCAGGCGAATTGGCGCTCAAGGACGTGGCCACACCAGTGCCCGGCCCGGACGAACTGTTGGTGCAAATGCGTGTAGCGGGCCTCAATCGTGGTGAATTCATTCGTGGTCATGGATTGCACCAGCCCGGCGTAATGAAGCCGGCGGGCATGGAAGGTGCCGGCGAAGTGGTCGTCGTTGGCAGCGCAGTACGCGGCTTCAAGGAGGGTGACGCGGTCATGGGCCGGCCCATGGGTGGTTTTTCCGAGTTGGCGCTTTGGAAATCCGGCGAGACGATCCGCAAACCGACCGATTTGACGTGGGAGGAAGCCGCAGGGGCGTCGCTTGCCTACTGGGTTGCCTTCGACATGGTGGTGCGCTCGGCGACCGATGCCGCCAACGATGACGCGGGGATGATCGGTAACGGCGACTGGGTGTTGATTACCGGTGTGTCGTCGGGTGTCGGCGTGGCCAGCATGCAAATTGCCAAGGCATGTGGCGCCAAAGTGATCGGTACCTCCGGCTCACAAGCCAAGCTCGACCGCCTCGCCAAGCTTGGTCTGGACGTGGGTGTCTGCGTGCGCGGCGCAGGCTTTGTTGACGCGGTAATGAAAGCGACGGGCAGCAAAGGTGTCACCCTGTTAGTCAACAATGTCGGCGGCGGCGTGTTTGAAGACGGCATGAAGTCCCTCGCCTACAAGGGCCGTCTCGCCACCGTCGGCTACGTCGATGGTGTGTTCTCGGCGAAGATCGATCTTGAATTGCTGCACGCCAAGCGCCTGCGCGTGTTTGGCGTCTCCAACAAGATTCGCCCGCTTGACGAGCGCGCCCAGACCGTCACCGATTTCGCCAAGGAAATTGTGCCGATGATGGCCAAACGCACGCTGGTGCCCTTAATCGACCGCGTGTTTGCGTTTGATCAATTGCCGCAGGCACGCGACTACATGGAGAGCAATGCGCAGGTCGGCAAGATCGTGGTCAAGATCGCCTAGTATCGCGCCCACGCATTACCGGCGCTCTGCTGACGCTGTCAGGAGTGTGCCTGCAGACGCCGGTCTCCTGCGCTTCACCTAGAAGAATGGCTGCAGGAGCCGTTCTTCTGGGCATGGTGGCTGCGGATGCCACCTTCAGTGCGAGGGCCGCGGCATTTGCGCCTCGCCATACACGAGCGAAAACTTGGCATCCGGCGCGATACCCGGCATGGTCGCCGCCCAGGCTTCCCACTCGTTGCGCATGGCATCAAGACGCGCCGGCTCGCGCAAGGCGAGGTTGGCACGTTCGCGCGCATCGGCGTTCAGGTCAAACAGATAGTCGTGGTCCTCGATGCGCAGGTACTTCCAGCGGCCCGAGCCTGACAACAGCGCGCGCTGGCTGCGGTAGAGCATGCGCCAGTAGAGATTGCGCGCGGGCCGCCAGAGCGGGTCTTCGAGCAGCGGCACGAGACTGACGCCATCGAGCGGGTAATCGCCATGCGGCTCGACCCCGGCGGCGTCAAGCATGGTCGCGTTCCAGTCCATGGTGATGGCTGGCGTCGCGGTGCGGCTGCCGGCCTTGATGCGTTCGGGCCAGCGCGCCAGTAGCGGCACGCGGATGCCGCCTTCGAGCAGATCCATCTTTTGCCCGATGAAGGGCCAGTTGTCCGAGAAGCGCTCGCCGCCGTTGTCACTGGTGAACACGATCAGGGTGTTGTCATCGGCACCAGTTTCTTTCAGCGCCGCGAGCAGCTGGCCGATGCCCTCATCCATGTGATGAATCATGCGCTGGTAGGTGGCGATGTTGCCGCCATCCAGATGGGCGATTGAGCCGTCGATGCGCTTCGACTCGTCTTCATCCTCGCGTGTCAGCCACGGCCAGTGCGGCGCGGTGTAGTGCAGCGAGAGGAAGAAGGGCTTGTCCTTCTGCGCGCGCACGAAATCGACGGCACGCGCCGACAATAAATCGGTGAGGTAGCCCTTGCAGGTGGCATGTTCATCACCTTCCCATAAATCATGCTGGCCACCGCGCGAGGTGTGGGCAAAGTAGTCCACGCCGCCGGCGCGCGGGCCGAAGAAGGTCTGGTAGCCGCTTTTGAGCGGGCCGAAGTGCGGCTGGAAGCCCAGGTGCCACTTGCCGATCAGGGCAGTGGCGTAACCGGCGTCGCGCATCAGCGAGGGCAGGGTGGGGTGCTCGGGCGGCAGGCCCAACACCGGGTTGCCCACCGCGTTGCCTGCCAGGGGTTCTTCGGCTGCGCCGCGCAAGCGGTACTGATAGCGTCCGGTAGCCAGTGCAAACCGGGTCGGCGAGCAGACCGGTGAATTCGAATAGCCGTGCGAAAACATCAGGCCCTCGCGCGCGATACGGTCGAGGTTGGGTGACACCCCGCCGGCCAGATGCATGTTGGTGGGCGCCAGACGCGCACCGGCGCAGCCCAGGTCGGCGTAGCCCAGGTCATCGGCAAGGATGAAAATCAAACTAGGTTTTTTCACCGCGCAACTCTCCGTTTCTGGCCGTTGATGAATTGGGGCGCTGTCAGTGCGTACAACCTACGTCTCGTCTGGCGCGTTGCAGCGTCAGGCAGCAATAGCTCGCAATGGCATTGCACCGTCGGTACGCCGTCGGGGCTCAGTGCAAATTGGGTTTTTTCAAAAAATCATTGCGGTCAGCAGACTTGATCGTGATGCGCAGCACGTCGCCGGCGCGCGCCAGGGTAAGCGGCACGTCAACGCCCGCACTACCGCGCTTCCAGATCGTGCGAAATAATTCGGCGAGGTTATGCACGCGATCCGCGCCGACACCGAGCACCAGGTCGCCCGCTTGCACGCCGGCGCGCTCGGCCGGCCCGCCGGGCGAAACGTTGCCGACGGTGAGCTTGCCGTCCGGGTCTTGCGTATACATGCCGAGCCATGGATGCGGCGCGTGCGGGCTGCGCCCGGTATTGAGCATGCCGTCGAGGATCGGCGTGAGCAGGTCAATCGGCACAAACATGTTGACGTGAATCGATTCGCCATTGACTTCCTGCTGCACCAGGAGCGAGCCGACGCCGATCAAATCGCCCTGCGCATCGAGCAACGCGGCGCCACCCCACTGCGGGTGCGCAGGCGCGGTGAAGAGCGCTTCATCGAGCACGTATTCCCAGTAGCCAGCGAATTCGCGTTTGCCGATCAGGCGGGTTTTGAGCGCGTGATTGCGTCCACCGTGGCCAATCACGAAGGCCGAGTCGCCTACCTTGACGTCTGTCACGCTGCCCAAGTTCAAATGCGGTGTGCCGAGCTTTCCCAGTGGCTGGATCAAGCCGAAGCCGGTAGCCTGATCGTAGGCAAGCGCGTAACCGGCCACCACATCGCCGCGATTGCTGGTGAGCCAGATGCGCGTGGCTTCGGTGATGAGATAGCCAATGGTGAGCACCAGGCCATCTTCGCGGATCACCACGCCATAGCCGCCGCGCTCGGTGCCGAGCAGGTTGGCGGTAAAGGCGTCAGCTGGTACCTCGGTGCGCACCAGTACCACGGCGTTGTAGGCGCGCACGAGGTCAAACTGCGTTTCGTCGGCCTTCGGTTGCAGCGACTCGGGGAAGGCCCATTGTTGGGGTTCTGACATGGGGGCAATTTTGACATACCGCCGCAGCCGGCCCGCACTTGCCGCCACCGTTACCTCTCGACGCTGCCGCAGCTCACAGGATGCCTATGGCGCGCCACGTGCGGCATCGCGCATCAAATCAGCTGCCCTCTCGCCAATCATGATCGCCGCCGCATTGGTGTTCGACGCGGGAATCGTTGGCATGATCGACGCGTCAGCCACACGCAGGCTCGCAACACCATGCACACGCAACTGCGCATCGACCACGGCGAGCGCATCACTGCCCATCTTGCAGGTACCAACCGGGTGATAAGAGGGAAAGATGGAGTTGCGCAGATAGTTTTCGAGTTCGGCGTCTGAGGCGAGCGCCGGGCCGGGCCGCACCTCGCGCACGGCGTATTGGGCCAGCGCCGGCTGCTGCACGACGCGTCGCACCAGGCGCATGGCTTTCAAAAAAGTCTGCAGGTCTTCGTCCTGCGTCAAATAATTGGTGTGAATCCGGGGCGGCGCGAGTGGATCAGGCGAGCGCGCATGCACCGAACCGCGCGAGGCCGGCTGCTGGTGCACCATGCCGATCGAGCAGCCGGGAAAATCGTCGAGCACGATTTTGGTGGCATTGCGCTCGTCCGGGCTGGAGAGGTGATGCAATTGCAGCTTGACGTTCACTTGCGCGCGCTCCGGCTCGGTCTTCACATAGGCGTGTGCGGTCGCACCCGGCACGCTCATCAGGCCGTCGCGCAGCAGCAGCCAGCGCAAACCCATTTTCATTTTCTCGAAGCTGCTCGGCATGATCTGATTGAGCGTCTTGATGCCGCGCAACTCGAGCATCAGGCGTGCCTGCAAATGATCGCGCAGGTTTTCGCCGACGCCGGGCAAATGCTGCTTCACCTTGATGCCGAGTCTGGCGAGACGCGCAGCGTCACCGATGCCCGAGAGTTCGAGCAATTGCGGCGATTGAATCGAACCGGCACAGAGCGCCACTTCACGCGCTGAGCGCGCCGACATCAACTTGCCGTCCTGCATCCACTCCACGCCGCAGACGCGGCGCGCAGTGCTGTCGTCGCCCTCAAACAGCAGGCGCGTCACCAGTGCCCGCGTCACCAATTGAAAATTTGCGCGCTTCTGCGCCGGCCGGATGTAGCCTTCGCGCACGCTCCAGCGCAGGCCTTTGCGCGTAGACATCTGAATCAAACCGCCACCGTAATAGAGACCGCTGTTGGTGTCTGGGTTCTCGGGAATACCGGCCTCGGCACACGCCTTCAGAAACGCGTCGCTCAAGGTATCGCGCGGCGTGGACTCGGTGATCACCAGCGGCCCGTCATGCCCGCGTACGGCGGGGTCGCCCTGCGCATAACTCTCCATGCGCTTGAACAGCGGCAACACGTCGTTGTAGGCCCAGCCGGCATTCCCGAGCGTTGCCCAGTTGTCATACTCAGCCGGATCGCCGCGCACCCAGAACATGCCATTGATGTTGGACGTGCCGCCGACGTTCTTGCCGCGCGGACAAAACAGCGCACGGCCATTGACGCCAGGCGAGGGTTCGGTATCGAAGCGCCACATCGCACGCTGGCCCACCACGATCTTGGCAATGCCGGCAGGGATGCGCATCCAGATCCATGACTCGTCGACTCCGGCTTCGAGCAGCAGCACGCGGTGACGCGGGTTTTCCGACAGGCGGCTCGCGAGCACGCAGCCAGCGGAGCCGGCACCGACGACGATGAAATCAAAGATTTGATGACTTGCGTGCATGCAGCCAATGTTAGCGCTTGACGCTGTGAGGCGCGTCGTGTCGTGTGCTGCGGAGCGCACGGCGCACGCCACGCACGCGAGCACCATGCGTTCGGCTAGAATTTTGCTCTCCCTCACTTCTCAATGCACAAGGCGACGGCATGCATGCATCCAGGTTCACCGTTCTACGCCGTACCGCCTGGCGCGCCGCTCTGGCTCTGGCGCTGGCCCCTCTGGCGCCGGCCACTGCGTCAGCCCAGGACTACCCGAACAAACTGGTCAAACTGGTGGTGCCGTTTCCCGCCGGGGGTAGTTCAGACGGCACCGGCCGCCTGGTGGCAGACAAATTGGGCCAGGTTCTCAAGCAGACGGTGGTGGTCGACAACCGCGGCGGCGCCGGTGGCCTGATCGGCACCGATGCGGTTGCAAAATCGGCTGCCGATGGCTACACCCTGGTGCTGGTTGATGTGTTCCATACCAGCACGCCGGTCTACACGCGCAAGATGCCTTACGACGCGGTACGCGATTTCACGCCGGTGTCGCTGATTGCACGCTCGCCAGCGTTTCTGGTGGCGGGGCCGTCGGTGGAGGCGAAATCGGCGCGCGATCTGATGGCGTTTGCCAGGGCGCAACCGGGCAAGCTGACGATGGCGATTGCCGGCACCGGTAGCGTGGTGGTCGATTTGTTCCGCGCGCGCTCCACGCTGCAGTTTGTCAGCGTGCCCTACAAAGGCAGTTCACCAGCGCTCATCGACCTGCTCTCGGGGCAAGTCAACGTGATGATTACCACCATGGCCAGCGCGGCCGGTCACGTCAAGGCCGGCAAGCTGCGCGTGTTCGCCGCAACCGGCAACAAGCGCGCGGCCGATTTCCCCGATGTGCCCACCTTCGACGAAGCGGGAATCAAAGGCATGGACTACGAGCAATGGTTCGGCATCATGGGGCCGGCGCACCTGCCGGGGCCGGTCGTCGACAAGCTCGCAGGCGCGATGGCGCAAGTGCTCGCCATGTCCGATGTACGCGACAAGCTCGCTGCCATTTCTTTGGAAACAGCTCAGCCAGGGCCCGCAGAAATGCGCCGCAAGCTGGAAGACGATTACGCACGCTGGCAAAAGCTCGCGCGCGAGCTCGACCTCAAGCCACTCGATTGACCAGCCCGGCTAGCCGGCTGCGCGCATGCGACAGTGCCGCCGGGGCGTCCTGACTCTACTCCGGGCATGGCGCGATATCACCACCATCACGTCTACGTCGTGCTGCTCTCGCTCGATGTCCTTGACGAGCCGCGCTTTCGTAAGTCCAACCCGGACTACGCCTTCGGCAAACCCTGTGTCTACGTCGGCATGACCGGGCTGTCGCCGGATGTTCGTTTCGACAAGCACAAGGCCGGCATTCAAGCCAACCGATTTGTCACGCAATACGGCGTGCGCCTGTTGCCCGAGCTATACGAGGTGTACAACCCGATGCCGTATGAAGCGGCGCGCGAGATGGAGGTCGAACTGGCCATCAGCCTGCGCGAAAAGGGCTACGGAGTTTGGCAGGCGTAGGCTTGAAAGCGTTGGTGGGAGCGGATTTCCGGCAGCAGTCGGGTTGCCGCGTTGTGCCCCAAAAGGCTTTCCTGAGCTTACCGGCGCGGTGTGCTGGCACGCAGCACGTTGCGCAGCGACTTGCCTCGCGCATCGCGATAGATGTCGAAATCGCTGTCGATGGTCAGTACGTCAGTCAGCCCGCGCCGCGCTGCCAGCTCGGCAATGGATGCATCCGCAAAATCGAACGGCACGTCGCGGTACTTCTGCGAAACAGCCAGAGTGTCGTGAAACGTGGCCGGTCCAGGCATGTCGAGCACCAGACCGCCGCGTTCAATCCACAATAGGAAGTCGAGCGCGGCCGCGTCGCTTATCCGTTTGCTGAGCAGTGCGCATACCTCGGTGACCACCGGCCAGGTTGTGAACAGGCGTGCGCCCGGATTCGCCTTCACCCACGCCAGCACGCGCACATTCCACGCGTCGCGGCGATTGAAGAGCGCGAGCAGCGGGCCGCTATCGGCTGCGACGCTTATCACCCAGTACCTCGGCCAAATGCTTCTTGCGCTTCGTCGCGAGGTCGCGCGGACCGTCGTGCTGCGCGAACAGATCGCGGCCGAGCTCGTAAGGCGAGGCTGACTGGTTCAGATAGGCGCGCAGCGCATCACGCACCAATACGCTCTTGGGCTGCTTTAGGGCGGCGCTGCGCGCGCCAAGCGCCTTTTCGAGATCGGGCTCCAGCTTGATCGTCAGTGTCATTGTGTACGCGCTCAGCAATACCGGGTAATACGCTCAATATTACACCTTGTCATCTGCCGGCATGAAGCCTTTTTGCAATTGCCAGACTTGCTCCTGGGACGATCACCACGGCAAGACCTGTCGAGGCCGCGCGTCTTCGCCGGGTCGGCGCGCTCACCGTGGCGCGAGCTGCACCCGATGGCTACACATTGCTGTTCTCGCCACCAGGAGGGATTAGGTGCGCTGCCGGCGCGATAGCCAATCCGTCATCGCAATCCCGTTTACGCGCCTTTGCGAACGCACATGGCGACTCGCCCCAAAGGCCTTGGTGCAGGCGGGTTGCAGGGCAGTGCTGCGGATATTCGTTTCAAGCTCGAGCGGGCGTAAGCGCCACGCCTGCCGCCGCCGGTTCAATCACCGGCCTGAGCGCACGCACCAGCAGCATGCAAACGAGGGTGAGCACCACGGCGCCGATTCCCACTGCACCGTAGTGCGTGAGTGCGCCATCTGCAGTGTGGCCGATCACCGCTCCCGCAAACAACGAGGCCACGCCGGCGCCGAGGTTTTGCACGGACGACGACAGGCTCATGAAGGCGCCCCGCACCGGTGTGCTTACGCAGGTCGTGATCAGCGCCATCAGCGGAATGAAGCGCCCTGACATCAGCACCATGAAGGGCACGGTCACGGCGATCAGGACCGGCAACGAAGACCTGGGCAGATGCGTCGAGAGGATGATCGGTACGGTCGAAGCCAATGCCAGCAAAAAGAATACGCGACGCTTGCCGAAGCGGTCGGCGCACCAGCCGATGAGGCGCGACGTGAACAGCGTGGCGAGGCCCGAGAACAGGAACACATAGACCAGTTCTGCCTCGGTGATGCCGACATTCTTGACCTGATAGGCCGAGAGAAACGGAAACACCAGAAAGCCCGACATCGTAAATACGAATACCGCCGCCAGTGCGCGGCGGTGATTGGGGACGGTAAACAACTGCAGGAAGTCGTGCAGCAGTTTGCGCGGCGGGGCTGCAGTGCCCGGCAGCGCCGGTCGCAAATGGGCGTCCACGCGCGGCACCACCAATGGCAACAGGAACCACAACACCGCACTTAACGCAGCAAGCGTAAAAAACGGCGCATGCCAGCCAAGATGCGTGGCGATGTACAAGCCGGCGGGAACACCGATGACCGACACCACCGGAAACGCCGACATCACCACACCCATCGCGCGCCCGCGCCGCTCGGCGGGAATCAGATCGCCGACGATGGCCAGCACCACCGAACCGATCACGCCGCCGAATACGCCGGCCAGTGCGCGCGCGGTGAAGAAGGTCCAGTAGCCGGGCGCAAGTGCGCAAGCCAGTGTCGCCACCACAAAGCCTGCGTACATCGCCAACAGCGCGCTGCGCCGCTCGAAGCGGTCAATCACGAATGCTGCCGCCAGTCCGGCGACGGCAGCCGCAAGGGCATACACCGAGACCAAATAGCCGAATTCCTGCGCCGAGATGCCCCACAGCCGCATGAACTGCGGCGACAGCGGGCTGATGATCATGAAATCGAGGATATGCGTGAACTGCAGGCAAGCGAGCAGCCATAGCAGCGTGCGCTCGCTGCGCAGTTGTGTCACGTGGTGCTACCTCGTCGCACGCGGCACACTCTGCAAAAATGTCGCGAGCTGGTGCTTCCAGTTCTTCGCCTGTCCCGTGGTGCCGTGCCCGGCCGTGCTCTCGCTGCCGGGAATCAAGTGGATGCGGCCGTTCTTGACACGCCTGATTTCGCGTTCCAGCACGCCGGTTTCGGGCGGGTTGCGCTCGTCGTCAGCCGAGTTGATGGCGAGCAGATGCGCGGCGATCTTGTCCAGTTGCGGCGCCGGGTTGTAGTCGCGCGACGAGTCCCATTGATACAGCGTGTCGTTGGCGTCGGCAGTAAACGGAGCCTTGAGGCGGCCGTCGAGCAGCGCATCGGCCTGAGAGCGTGTCGGCGCGGCCTTTTGCAGCGCCTGGTTGCCGCCGTTGGTGGCGAAACCATAGAACGCCGACGCGAATCGCGCACTTGCGGGCTGCGTCGCGTAGTTGCCGTTCATCCATGCCGGGTCATTGCGGATCGAGTCGACGATGAGGCGCCGCAAAATCCAGTTGCGGCTCGACATTTCGGTCGGCTGCGATGCCATTGGCACCAGCGCATCCATCATCGCGGGATAGCGCGTGCCCCAGATCCAGGTTTTCATACCGCCCATCGAGTTGCCGATCACGAGGCGCAAGCGCTTGATGCCGAGGTGCTCGGTGACCAGGCGGTACGTCGCATCGACCATGTCGTTGTAGTTGTAGCGCGGGAATCTGGTGCGCAGACCATCTGAAGGCTTGCTTGATTTACCGTGGCCAATCACGTCGGGCAGGATGATGAAATATCTGCTGGCATCGAGCGGCTGACCGGCGCCGAACAACTCGCCACCAAACGCCGGGCCGAGCAGGCCGGTGCCCGAGCCGGTAGTGCCATGCAACACCAGCACGGCATCGTGGGCGGGATTGCCCAGGGTGGTGTAGTGAAGCTTGAGTTCGGGCAGGGTCTCGCCGGTGTGGAAGCGGAAATCCTTGACGATCCACGTACCTTCCTTGGGCACGATGGCGGGAGTTGCTGCTGCGATGGCGGCGGGGGTGACAGCGGGTGCCGACGCCGCAATCGGCGCGGGCTCTTGTGGCGCGCCGCGCTGCGCGCAGCCAGGCAGCGTGACGAGCGCGGCAAGCATGAGCGGCGCGGAGGCAAGACGAAGAAATGTTCCAGATTGATTCATGCTGATCTCCTTCAAACGTGATGTGTGTCTACTTCTTCAGCGGATGCGCCACTGGCATGCTGCACAGTCCACAGTTGCAGCCCGTTTGCGGCGTCCGTCTGCCTGTGCCGCCGCCGGGCCTGCAGCGATGATGCCGGCGCCCATGGCGCCCATGGCACCGCAGGCACTGAGCGTACCGATGGCCACACCTGCGGTCAGTTTGTTCATGCCGATTTCTCCTCGTGACGGGTAATTGCTTGACTGTTTGGGCGGGTGCAAGGGTCGTGGCGCCGTTTACAAAACGCCGGACGTGCCGCCGTCAAGATTGATGCTCGTACCGGTCACATAGCTGGCGGCGTCCGAGGCGAGGAACACGATGACATTGGCTACCTCTTCGGCGAAGCCGACGCGCCCCAGCGGAATTTCCTTGCCCATGTCGGTGTAAATGTCTTCGACATTGCGCCCGACCTTGGCCGCCTTGGTTTCGTGCTGGCCGGCACGGATCAGACCGATACAGACAGTGTTGACGAGGATTTTGTCAGGCGCAAATTCCTTGGACAGCGCCTTGGTCATGGCCAGGCCGGCGGCACGCGTCACGGTGGTGGGCATCGACTTGGCGCGCGGCTGCTTGGCGCCGATGTTGGTGATGTTGATGATGCGGCCCCCGCCCTGCCGGCGCATTTCCGGGATGGCCTGGCGGATCAGACGCACCGCGCCGAACAGCTTGAGCTCAAAGTCTGCTTGCCAGGTGGCGTCGGTGACTGATTCAAACGCGCCGGTGCTGGAGGTGCCGGCATTGTTGACCAGGATGTCGACGCGGCCGAACGCTTCGAGAGCGGCGGGCACGATACGCGCGCAATCTTCCGCCTTCGACATGTCGGCCTGGACGCCGAGCGCCTTGCCGCCAGCTTGCCGGATGCTTGCCACGACGGCATCGAGCCGTTCGCGCCCGCGCGCGACGATCACCACTGAGGCGCCTTCGGCGGCGAACAACTCGGCCGTGGCCCGGCCGATGCCTTGGGTGGCGCCGGTGACGATGGCCGTTTTATCTTGAAGATTCAGTTTCATTTGATCTTTTCCGTATCGGTGGATGGCTGAAAATCGGAAGTTCCCGAAAACCCTTGGTGGATGCGCTTCTACAATACATGATCGCTAGAAGCGTTGGTGCGCAAGCCTCTGCGCACGGTGCCTGGTGGGGATTGACTGCTGTTGCCCTGGTGCTGCGCGTTAGCGCAGCACCGCGCTCTTGTCCGCCGCCGCAATCAGTGCCGCTGCATCCTCTTGCAGGAGAAAGCCCTCGGCGACAGCGCGTGCTGCGGCCTTGGTGACGGCAGCGACATAGCCCTCATGCGAGCTGTAGCGCTCCTGCAGAGAGAGGCGCGGATCTTTGGCGGCGTTGCGTTCATCGGCGGTCTTTGCAAACGGGATCATGCCGCCCACGTAGTTGCAGATTTGATCTTTGTGGAAACCGCCCGCTGTCACGTTCCAGCCGAGATAGGTGCCGAGCGGCGCGTCGAGCAATGGCACTGGTACTCCACCGACTTCATTGCCATCCGCATCGACCCTGGGCGCGAGCATCTTGAGCGAGCGCTTGATGCGCGGTGGCACCTTCGAGGCGATGCCGGAGCCATCGATGGCATTGAAGCGTGGCCCCCAGTCGTAGTCATGCACCGGCATGATGAAGTCAGGCTCGGGTACGGTCGGGCGCAGCCCCGGCAGGGTCGGGAAGCCGAGCGCCGTCTTGTGGGCTTCGGCCAATTCGCCTTTGGCAAGCGTCGGATAGCGGCTGGGCGGGGGCGGTGTGCCGTTCATCACCCAGTTGCGAAAGTGCACACGCAGCGCATTGGTGGTTTCGCGCAAGGACACGGGGTTGGGAGGAAGCACTGCAGTGCCAAAATTGTTGCCGGGGCAGGTGGCACCAGTCTTGGGCAAACCCACGCCAGGCAGGCTGGTATCAAAGCCACCCGCGCCGCCGTTATGGGTGCTGCTGGCGATGTAATAACGGCGCACGTTGTCGGGCAAGGGTAGATCCTGCTTGGCGTCGGTACCGACCCACTCTGGTGTGAGCTTGAGTGCCCACACCTCGGCTGATCCAAAATGTTCAATCACCTTGGGGCAGGTATTGGTCTTGGTGCAGCGATCCAGGATGCCCGCCGCGCGCAGGCCGCGCACCTTGTCCGGATGCGGCAGCCACCACTGCGGGCCTTCGCTGCCAGCCTGATACAACTCGAGCACGCCATCAGGTTGTGCCCAGCGGAAGTTGAGCGCGATGCGGCGGCCCGCGATGATTGGCCACATGCCGTCGTGCACCATGGTGCCGTCTTCGGCGCGGTTGAAGCCAAGGTGCAGCCAGCCGCGCAGATAGTTGCCCGATTGCGAAATGCCGCGCGTGATCGAGTGCGTCACCGCACGTGCGATGGGGTTGGCCGTGCCGTTGTCATCGACAACCGATTTCTTGAAGAAGGCACCTACATCGCGCCACGCTGCAAAGCCGATGCCCAGCACATACGGGTCTGCTGCGGTGAACACCACTTGATAGAGGCGGTTGGCGTCGAAGCCGTTTCTGAGGCAAATCTGCGTGGCGTCGGGCGTGCCGGGAAACGGGTTGGCCGTATCGCACTTGGCCCAGGCCCAGTCGCTCACGGCGATGGTGACTTCGTCGATTACCTTGCCACTCTGCGTCTCGCCCCCGCGTGAAGTCAGTTTCGCCTTTTTGGTATCGAGGCTCACTGGTTTGTAAGGCACCGGATTGGTCTGCACCATGAGGGGCTGTGAATTTGGTCCGGCGCGATTGACGATGCGGCCCAAGACCTGGCCAGTGACCGGTTTGCCACCCGGGCCTTTCGCCACTGGCAGTTGCAGAAACTGGAAGTCTTTCGCACTGGCCTTGTCGCGCACGCGCGTCTGGCCACTGTTGTCACCCTGCCAGGCGCTCGCCAGCATGATGTCGCCAAACGCTTGCTCCTGCGGCGCGTAGGCAAACACGCGACCGCGATTGGGCACATCGTGCCACAGCATGCCGCTCACCTTGCTCATGTCGACCGGCTTGTAGATGACGAACGAGGCCACATAGCGCACCTTGCCGTCCGCTTCTTTGGCCAGTTGAATGTCCTGAATGATGGCGTTGCCTGGATGCTTGGGGTCCAGCTCGCCAAACGCGCGGCCTGCCACTTGTTCGTAGGCGAAAACCGCCGCCGCCGCACCGGCGGGCACCGGCATCGGCACGGTTTCATCAATCACGATGCGCGTGATGCGCGCCATTGCAGGCAGGCACAGGGTAAGCGCAAGCGTACCGGCAGCCAAGGCTGTCCCCATCGTTTTCATATCTCTCTCCAGAGTGACTCTACTTTCTTGTTACTTTACTCCACGGCACCTGCCTGCTATTCCATCTGGCCAGAGCGGCGCGCGCGGGCATGACCACAGCGCGGGTAAGATGCAGGCGAATTCACTCTCTCGCGCATCATGCCAAAACAGAGAATCAACGGTCGCTCGGCTTTTCTGCAGCTTCTGATCGACGAGGGCGTCACCCACCTGTTCGGCAATCCCGGCACCACCGAACTGCCGGTGATGGAAGTGATCTCCCAATTTCCGCAACTCAAATACGTACTCGGGCTGCAGGAGTCGGTGGTGATGGCGATGGCCGACGGCTACTCGCGCGCCACCGGCAAGCTCTCCGCCGTCAACCTGCATTGCACGCCCGGCCTCGGCCATGCGATGGGCGCGTTGTACAGCGCCAAGTTCTCCGGCTCGCCGGTGATCGTGACGGCAGGCCAATACGAGATCGGTCATGGCCTCACCGAACCGCTGCTGTATGACGCGCTGGTGCCGATTGCTGCGCCGCTGGTCAAGTGGGCGGTCGAAGTCGAACGCATCGAAGACCTGCCGCGCATCGTGCACCGCGCCGCCAAGATTGCGCTCACGCCGCCGACCGGGCCGGTGTTCATCAGCCTGCCCGGCAGCATCCTCGACGACGAAGCCGAGATCGACCTCGGGTTCCCTTCGCGCGTTGACCGCAGTACGCGCCCGTCCGACGCCGTGATTGCCAGCGTTGCCGCACGCATCTTGCAGGCGCAGCGGCCGGTGATCCTGGCCGGGCGCGAACTGGCCGACCACGGCGCCTTTGACGAGGCCGGGCGCTTTGCGCAGGCGATCGGCGCGGCGGTGTATCTGGGCTCGGTGCAGTACAACGCGCGTTTTCCCTCTGACCACCCGCTCAATCTGGGCGACATCGGGCGCAATCAGGAAAAGGTGCGCGCCACCCTTGGCGAATACGACTTGCTCATTTGCCTGGGCGGTGACCTGCTGCGCATGTCGCCCTACAGCCCGACTGAACCCTTGCCCGACACCCTGCCGGTGATCCATATTTCCGAGCGCGACTGGGAGCTGGGCAAGAACTACCCGACCGAAACCGCGCTCTGCGCGAATGTGAAAGAAACCCTGCGCGCGCTGCTGCCGGTGCTGGCGTCGCAGACCAACGCTGCGTATGCGAGTGCGGCCACCGTACGTTGTACCGAGATCGCCAGGAAGAACTGGTCAAGCAAACGCGCCGCGCAGATGACGGCGCTCGAAGCAAAAAAGCACGAGACGCCGATCTGGACCGAATACCTGATGGCGCGCATCAGCGAAGTGATTCCCGCCAATGCCATCGTCGTCGAGGAGCACGTGAGCTCGGCGCCGGGCATGGCCAAGGTGCTGCACACCAATGATGCGCACTGTTATTACGGCCTCGCCAGCGGCGGCCTCGGTTTCGGCCTGCCCGGCGCAATAGGCATCAGCCTCGCCCATCCGCAACGGCCGGTGGTGGCGGTGATCGGCGACGGCAGCGCGATGTACGCGATTCAGGGTCTGTGGACTGCGGCACGCCTGAAATTGCCGATCACCTACATCATCGTCAACAACCGCAGCTACCGCATCATCAAGGACCGGTTGGTGGCCTTGCGCAAGACTGACGCGTTTGTGGCGATGGATCTGAAGGACCCGGTGATCGACTATCAAGCGCTGGGCGCGAGCATGGGGCTGCGCACGGCGCTGGTGACACAGCCCTGTGACATTGACGCCACCCTCAAGCGCATGATGGCAGGCATGATGGAAGGTGCGGGGCCGTGCCTGGTGGAAGTGGTGGTGGAAGACGGATTCGAGAACAATTGAATCGCTACTCCGCGGACTCCAGCGCACGAGCGAGCTTCGCCACATTGAGCATGACTGTCATCGGCTCGATGGGCGATTCAACGAACGCATGGTGTAGATAGAAGCGCTTGGCTTCTGCGCTGATGGCGTGACACACCAGCGCACGAATGCCCATCTCGCTGGCCAGCCTGGTGGCACGCAATACCGCATCCTTGAGTAAATCGGCCCCCAGGCCGCGACCGCTCCAGTCGCGATGCACGGCCAACCGCCCCAGAATTGCTACCGGGATCGGCTCCGGCATATTGCGGCGGATGCTGCCAGGTGTCTGGGCATGCAGTACCGAGCCCGCTGCCAGCGCGTAGTAGCCGACGACGTCAACCCCGGCGCAGGCCACAAAGGTGCGCGACGCCCCGTCGATCTGATTGCGCAAGGCGCGCTGCTTGAGCCAATTTTCCAGTGCCGGTTCGGTGCAGGCAAACGCGTCAAGCCGGTGCACTGCCGACAACGGCGCTGGCGCTGTTATCCGTGCGGAATTCAGCGTTCCCAAAGCGTTTTGCGCGCGAGCAACCTGGCCAGCACCTTGTTGTTTTTCAGCGGCGCATCCAGCGCTTCAACAAACTTGCGATGGCGCTTGGCATCGAGCACAAACAAGGTACGGTCAAGCAGCACCTGCTGGGCTTTCTCGCTGGCGGCATCGAGCATGAACTCGGTGCGGCTTTGGCCTTGCACCTGCGCCGCCTGGTCGATCAATGCGCGCTTCGCGGCAGGTGCGCGCAGGTTGATCACAGATGGGCGTGAAGCAATGAGGGCGCTCATGGCGGGTTCCTTGACTGGATTCTTGCGGACGATGTGTGAAACCGGATTATAGAGCTTGTATACACGAGTGCAACACAGCCCGAAAGGGCAAGCGCCACTCCAGATTTCAAGGAACGACCGCGTCGAGCTTGCCCTCAAGGCGCGGGGCGTATCGAAGAAAGTGATTGGTCAGCGGGCAAGTCTCAGCCTTTGCAGGCCGCGTAAGTCGTGCCCTTCAAGAATGGCTCTGGGAGCGGCGCGCAGGCATCGATCGAGCCGGAAGCGTTGGTGGGAGCGGATAGTGGAAGCACGATGCTTCTCATTTCTGCCCGGCCTCGTATTCCCCGTGGCGCGGTCGCTGTCGCAGCCAAGCGCGCGCGCCTACTCGTCTGCGGATTCCCTGCGGGCATTCTGGCGTGCTTCAATCTCAAGGCGCAGGCGTTCGATTTCCGCGCGTTTTGCAGCTGGCGTGCCCCAGGCCGCAGAGGGTCGGCGCTGTAGTCCAGCAGGCGTTTGGTGCAGGCGTTGCAGATCGGCATCCGCGTCGCGCGAAGGCAGTTTTGGCATTGGCATGCTGTCACGGCCCGCAACAGCTCCCGCCGATCTAGCGATCAGATTTGCCTTCGGAGCGGCAGGCGGCGCTTCCGGTTGACTCCACGCAATTGGTGGCGGCAGCGCCGCGCCAGCCCCAGCCGCCCACAGGGCATTCGCCAGCGGCCAGTGGCCGGGGTCGGCCAATTCGCGCACCAGCGGCAGGTTGAGTGCGGTGTAGACCGGTTGCCAGGTTTCGCTATCGCGCAC
>JANLTL010000269.1:0-16136 GCA_031362905.1 Burkholderiales bacterium
TGGTCGGCGGCATCGACGAAGTGTTCGAAAAAGCCAAGACGCTGCAATAAGCGGGATCATAAAAACAGGCGGGAAAGCAAATGTCCACCATCCACGTTGACGTCGTCAGTGCCGAGGAAGCGATTTTCTCGGGCGAGGCGAAATTCGTCGCCCTGCCCGGTGAAGCCGGCGAGCTTGGCATTTACCCCAAGCATGCCCCGCTGATCACCCGCATCAAGCCGGGTGCGGTGCGCATTCTGAAGAGCGACGACACCGAAGAGTTCGTGTTCGTCGCCGGCGGCATCCTCGAAATCCAGCCCAATGTCATCACGGTGCTGGCCGATACCGCGATTCGCGGCCACGACCTTGATGAAGCCAAGGCCAGCGAAGCGCTGAAGGCGGCTGAGGAAGCGCGCGCCAATGCCAAGAACGAAATCGACTTTGCAAAGGCGACGTCCGAGTTCGCCATCATGGCGGCGCAGATCGCTGCGATCCGGAAGTTGCGCGGGAGGTAGCGTCGCTTGCTCGCCAAACAAAGCCCGCATGCTGCGGGCTTTTTCGTGTCTGAGTAGAGAACGTGCCGTAGCAACGGCTGGCCGAAGCTGCTATCTTGCGACTATTCCGCCAAGAGAAACTCCATGACTGCTGCCCAAGACCGCTGGTTGCATACACCCGAAGCGAAAAAGGCGCTCAGCGAATCGCTCGCTTGGGCTGCAAAAAATCCTGCACGCGCCTCTGATTTATCTGCTTGGAAGAAATTGCTGTACGAAGGCACGAAGAAATCAGCCGACGGCGCCACAACGCGTGTCAGGTGCGGAACACCGAAAGATTTCATCGGCACCCTGCCCTGAGAAGTCCAATCCAAGCGGCTCGCAGAGCATCTATCCCGTAAAGCGTTGCGCACCAGCGGTTTTCAGGCACCAGTGCGTGAAATTCCGGTAAATTGCGCGCGTTGCGTTGGCTCAATTACACTGTCTGCATTGTTGCAACATCAGTGTCCATAGTTAGAGTCAGCACAGTGCCACCCAAAGTAAGAGAACTTGTTTCCGAACTGGAACGCGCCGGATTCAAGGATCGCGGCGGCAAAGGCAGCCACCGGAACTTCGCGCACGTGAGTGTCGCCAGACCCGTCACAATTTCAGGCGGCCTCGGTGACGATGCCAAGCAATATCAGATTCGCGCCGTGCAACTGGCGATTCAGGAGGCGAAGAAATGAAAGAAAGCGCTCTGTACGCAAAGATCGTTGAATGGTCGGAAGAAGACCAATGCTTCGTCGGCAGTTCGCCCGGCCTCGTGTATGGCGGCTGTCATGGCGCAGATGAGGTCGCGGTGTTCGAGGAACTTTGCCATGTTGTGGAAGAGACGGTCGCTCTCTATCGCGCTGACGGCAAACCGTTGCCGCTGCCGACTTCGGGGCGGGACTACGCCAACAAGATGCAGAACGTGGCTTGACAAAAACCGGAGCAATTCGACCCAAGCATGTTTTCGGCGACGGTCTGAGCAAACGTCATATCTCTGAATGGCTCGCCAAGGTGGGCAATGGATGACAGATCGCCGATTGCTCTAGAATTTTGCGGGGTTTGGCGGTAATTTATCGATCTCAATTTTTATGCAAAACCGTCGATGCTCAATACCTTCCACGAATTTCCACATCCCGGTTTACACTACAGCGGCATTTTTGTACCTTGTACCGCAACCACCTGCGGTATAGATTCGTTAGGTCTCATGCATGCTCAGCGAGAGCCAACCTGGGGGGATATATGAAAGCTCATGAACTCGTAGCAAGACTCGCGGCGGCAGTCAGTCGCCCAGAGCCCATGGCCGCCGCGCGAGCCGAGGTCGAGCAGCTCAAGGACAACATCGCTGAGATAGACGAGGCGCTGCGCTATATCTCGGGGATTGGCGGCAACGCGAGGCAAGTGTTCTATCGTTCGCCCGATCTTACGCTGCTCAAGGTGTGCTTTCCCGCCGGACGACGCACGCCACCGCATGACCATGGGACGTGGGCGACGATCTTGCTGCTCTCTGGCGAAGAAAAGAACACGCTGTACCGCGTCGAGGATGGACGCCTGCGCAAGGCAAGCGAGGTCACCATCGGACCCGGCTCGATCTTGGGCATGCGGGCTGAAACGCCGCACGTCGCCGAAAGCGTGGGCAATGCGCCCACGATAGGGCTGCATGTCTACGGTGGCGACATCTTCGAACTGCCGCGCCGCATGTGGCATCCGCAGACCCTCGAGGAGCATCCGCTCGATTGGACGCTCTACCCAGACTTCGCGCGCATTGCAACCGAGGCCTCGGCGGCGCCGGCGCCGTAGGGGCTGCTTAGCCGTTCAAATCGTGGCCTTTGAGACCTAACAGTCGGCTCGTGAGCGACAAATTTCGCATGGCGCTACGCTCCACGCACTTTGCGCCACACCCGGTACGTTGAAGACCCGCTCCCAGAGCCATTCTTCAGCCAGATTTTATAGTCGGACGGGCCTGCCAGCAGCCCACCTTTTCCTCACGCCGCTTGAACCAGCCGCCGCCGCCCGCCTTTCGCGCCATTGGCACGCGCCGCTGCCGCTTTCCGCTCCGACACCGCTTTACCGCCGGTGGACGCGAGTTCGCGCTTCTACATGCGCGAGCCGAATATCCCCGCCAGCAATCCCGCGACGGTCAAGTCGGCATCCAGCTTGGGCCAATGCAGCCCTGTGCCTTTGGGCGAGACGACGACCTCTTTGAGGTCGGCTTTCTTTGCGCGCGCCAGTCCTTGCGCAATTTGCGGAGGGAAAGCGAACTGCGTGCAATCTTGCGATTATTCCCGCATGAGAGTCGCTATGACTGCAGTCCAAGACCGCTGATTGCATACACTCGGAGAAAAAATCGCTCAGCCAATCGCTCGCCTGGGCTGCAGAAAATTCCGCGCGTCACGGATTTGTCTGCTCTAAAGAAAACTTGAACGACGGCGATGAAATTAACATGCATGTTAATATCTGAGTGATGCCCTATCGCATAGAGTTTTACGGCGGGACCGTGCGGGCCGATATGCTTGAATGGCCTGCCGGTATCGCTGCGAGCTTCGCTGCGATTTCGCAACGCATGGTGGAACATGGCCCAAGTTTGGGTCTGCCCTACACCCGCGCCATGGGTGAAGGCTTGTTTGAGATACGCGCGCGCAGCACGGAAGGGATTGGACGGGCGTTCTTTTGTACCTTGATAGGACAGCGCATCGTCATCCTGCACGGCTTTATCAAGAAGTCGCAGAAAACGCCTCTGGCTGATCTGCGCATTGCCAGAAAACGGTTAAAGGAGTTGCATCGTGATTAAGTCAAAACCACAAGATTCGTTCGTGCCGGTGGCGTTTGATCCGGCTGCCTACGTTAAGCGGCGCAGTGCCAAAGATGCTGCGTTCAAATCTGCTTATGCGGCGTTGCAAGACGAATTTGGCGCACTTGATGTTTTGTTGCGCGCCCGCAAGACGGCGGGACTGACTCAGGCGCAGGTGGCTACGCGGATGGGCATCAACCCCGCATCGTTGGCACGCATTGAAAGCAGTTTGGGCAGCCGCAAGCATTCACCATCGCTTGAAACCCTGCGCAAGTATGCGCAGGCGTGCGGCATGCGCTTGACGATCAGCTTGGCCACCGCATAGGCCGGAGAGGCGCATGAACAGCCGGTCTACGGCACCGACTGGCCTGAAACCCGCATGAATCTGCGATCCGTGACGCCCAGTATTTCCGCTGCCGAGAATCAAAGGGTCGAATCAAATTCCCCATGCCTGAACCAGCCGCGGCCGTCCGCCTTTTACGCCATTGGTGCGCGCCGCAGCCGCTTTCCGCTCTGACACCGCTTTACCGCCGGTGGACGCGAGTTCACGCATCCACATGCGCGAGCCGAATATCCCCGCCAGCAATCCCGCGACGGTCAAGTCGGCATCCAGCTTCGGCCAATGCAGCCCCGTGCCTTTGGGCGAGACGACGATCTCTTTGAGGTCGGCTTTTTTGGCGCGCGACAGTCCTTGCGCAATTTTCGGAGGGAAAGCGAATTGCGCGCCGTTGGTCAGATCGACCACGATGCGTCCGGCCTTTTCATCGTAGTGCGCGGCGCGCGCGTGCGGCTCGTTCGACAACGCGCGGGCACCGCGCTTGGCTGCCGGCAGTACGTTGCGCGCGATTTCCCGCCCAATCCAGACTAAAACTTTCTTTGTTACCATGCATCCTTACATTTTCACATTTTGTAAGGAACAACATGAGTGCCGCCACTCTTACCAGCAAGGGGCAAACCACCATTCCGGTCGACATTCGCAAGGGATTGGGGCTTGAACCCGGCGACCAGATCGAATTTCACCTGCGTTCGAACGGCAGCGCTTCAATGCGCGTTAAACGCGGCACGCTCAAAGACTTTATCGGCGTCCTGCATCAACCAGGGCGGCGAGCGCTGAGCCTCAAGGCGATGAGCGAAGGAGTGGCCGGCGCCCTGCGTGCCAAGCATGGCGGCAAACGCAAGTGATCGGAATCGATACCAACGTACTGTTGCGGCTGGCCACGGGCGACGACGCCGGGCAGGTCAAAACCATCACACGGTGGCTGGCAGCACATGCGCCGGACGCACCGCTGTATGTCAATCAGATCGTTCTGGCCGAGGCGCTCTGGACGCTCAAGTCGAGCTACGGCTACGATCGCGCCCACCTGGCAAAGTTTGTCGATGCCCTGCTGGGCAACGCTGCATTTGAAATTGAAGATGCAGGGCTGGTCGATGATGCGCTTGGTCTGTTCGAGTCCGGCAAAGCCGATTTCCCCGACTGCATGATATTTGCCGGAAACGCCCGGCAGTGCGATGCGACGATCACCTTTGACCGCGCGGCGCGCGGACTGCCGGGCTGTGCTGTGCTTTGAGAATGGCGCAGGTTGCTGCGACGCCTCCATCGGGCGTGACAACGCCACGCGTCCAGTCGATTTTGCCGGCCGTATCTGAAGGCGCAGCCGCCGCTTTGGCGGCGGCGACTTGTGCAGGGCTAAAGACTTTCGAAGTAGTTTTTGATTTGCGAGTGGTTTGCATAGCGGCACGAGATCAAATGACAGGCGTCCTGCCGCTCTCAAGTTCGGCAGGGCCAATCTAGCCCCATGCGACGTGTAGTTGGAGCCACGCCCTACGCCGCCTTGAGCATGAAATCCACATGCACCGCGTCATACGGGAACACCAGCTTGCCGTCTGCGGTTTTGTCGATCACGCCGCACAGCACCAAGGCGTGCGCATCGGTATGCACACCCTTTACATCACGCTTTACTCGCCGTGCCAGCTCGCGCACGCCCAGCGGCCCGGCACCGGTCAGTGCCTTCAGCAGCGCCCAGCGGTTGGCGGTGAGGGTGCTCCACAGGTCTTCATGGCTGGCAAAGCTGATACGCGCGCCCTGCGGCACACCCCGGAAGGCCGCTTTGGTGCGCTGCTTGGCCGCGTCGATGCTCGATACATCAATGGTTACTGTGTTCATAGTCTCACCTCAGAGTGTTGCCACGTCAGTCCAGAAATCATCAACGAGTTGATCCAGCGTGCTGAACGCATAGGGCACCTCGACGCCGCCCGAGTGCTTGTGATCACCTTTGCCCGCCTCGTTGTCGTAGCGCAGTATGCTGACCTCGTTCACCACCAGCACCAAACGGTATTTGAAGCTGTGGGCCGACCCTGGCACTGCCCGTGGCAGCCGCCAAACCACGATCTCACCACACCGGTTGTCGCCAAGCTTGATGCGCTCTTTCTGGAGGAGCGTCGCTTCCATGTTGTAACGGTAACAACAGCTTTTGTTGTTGTCAACCGGACAACAGTGGCGGGCTTTATATCCCGCCGGCCGAAGAAGTCCGATCCATGCGGATTTTGGCGCAGTGTGCCCGAAGAGCCTTGTGTACCAACGGTTTTAGAGCGGGGTTGGAAAATTAGCCGTCCACGGGCGGCGCGGCCGCGCGCCAGGCGTCCTGGTGCTGCACGCCCGAAATCGAAAGCAGAGCGCCAACAGAATACTGGCGTCGATTACTACCGGGTCAGACATGCCCGCAGTTGCGGTCGCGGCGCACTTCCGTTGTGACGCCGTGATCCGCCCGTTTCACCACCGGGGAGGCTTGACACATTTTGAGCAGTTTGGCGATGGCCGCACGCTGCTTTTGCGTATCCGCTTTGGTCTTGAGGACCACCAAAGTTGCCGCAGGCTTGCCTGCTGCGGCACGCGCAAATACATCGGCCTGCATGGATCAGACGAGAATGGCTATGGGAGCGGTTCTTGCGATGAAGCAAGCGAGTCAAACGGCAGCAAAGCCCTTGGCCATTGAAGCGGGCCCGCGCGGGTCGCGCGGCACCAGTTCCTGACGCGCCGGATCAACCAGCAAATCCAGCTCTTCCATGGGAATCGCGCCGAGCAACACTTCATCACCAAACACCATCGCGCCTGTAAAACAGGTGCAGCCCGCCGCTTCGACCCGAATTGGCCCAACGTAAGGCGCATCCACACTGCGGCCGTCGGCGAAGGTGACGCGGCGGATGCGTTCGGCGGCCAGGTTAAGTTGGCGCGACAGTGATTCCGGAATGCACAGATGCAATGCTCCCGTATCGACTTGGGCTCGCGCAACGATGGGGGTTGCGCCAGCCTGCTTCGGATTGTCGAGTTTGATGCTTGCGTGAACCAGGCCCATGCCGAACTCCGAAAATAAGATAGCAGTAATTGCATTCCCGTCCAGTATTTGTCAGCGCTCGTGTTCAAACTTCAAGCTGCCGGTGACTACCAGGCCACTGGCCGTCGCAGGGGCGTTAATGGGATCGCCCCGATCATGATGTCACGTAAGCCTAAAATCGCCTACACAAGCCATATCAGCTAATATAGCCAATATGCTCAGCATCCCTTCCACAGAAGCCAAAAACCGCTTTGGCGAACTGCTCGGCTCCATCGCTGACGGCCCGGTGTCGATCACACGCAATGGCAAGCCGGTGGCCTATGTCATCGCCGCCGAAGAGCCGGCCAGCCGCCGGCTGAATCAGCCGGCGACAAACCGCTTGATCGCCGATTACGCGGGTGGACGTCTCGCGCGGGCGCGGCTGCAGGAAGAAACCGGCTTGAGCTTTGGTGAAGTGCTGTTGCACATGGCAAAAGCGGGATTGAAGCTGCCTGTGGTGCGCACCATTGACCGGTTCAGCGCCAAGCAGCGCAAGCTGTACGAGAAAATCTTCTCACCATCGGCGTGACCATTTCTCTGATCGTGGCTGACGCGAGCCCATTGATCACGCTCGCGGTGGCTGGCGCACTCGATACTTTGTTGCTTGCGCGGCAGCGGGTCATTGTGCCGGACATGGTGCGGCACGAGATCGTGCGCTACCCCGAAAAACCCGGCGCCATGGAAGTGATGGAGTGGATTCGTGCGCACGAGCCGGACGAGGTCACCGTCGGCAGCACCACTGAATACGAAGAATTCTTGATCCTGCAAAAAGCCAACCCGGCGGTGCGGATTCGCAATCGCGGCGAGTTGGCGGCTGCGGAAATTCTCACGCATGAGCTCGAACACAAAATCGACGCAGCCATCTTGTTGTTCGAGGACAGCGACATCCGCAAACCCAATTTTCTGATCCGCCTGCCGGACAATGTGCTTGTCATGTCGACGTTTGAGTTTCTGTCGTGCCTGGAGAAAGCCCGACTGATAAAAAGTGCGCAGGCGATTCTGGCCAAGGCAGTAACACTACGCGGCAACGAAGTGCTGGCGCGATACATTGACGCCACATCCGGCGCGGAAGCAATGCGTGACGATTGGCCGGCGCGTTTGCGAAAAACGAAACCGGCATCCTAAGTGCGCAACGTTTCGATCGAGCCGTCTCCCTGCATGCCACCACAAGAATGACTCTGGTGGCGACTCTCAGACCAGTTTAGCGCACCCGTCAATTGCTTCACGAGCCGCTTCGCAGTGAAAATGGCCAGGGCAGAATAATTTTCTTACGCCGCTTGAAGCAGCCGAGGCCGCCCGCCTTTCGCGCCATTGGCGCGCGCGTGCGGCTCGTTTGACAACGCGCGAGCACAGCACGAGGCAGCCGGCGGCGCCCATCCATCAAACTGCGCCAAACTCACAAACTGGCCAGGCGTTGCACTGTATCCGGATACGCCGCCGCCATTCGAATCAGCAGGCGCGCTTGGGAGTTCGGCGCTGCCCGCCCTTGCTCCCAATTCTCCAGGGTTCGTTCGTTGGTGCGCAACGCGCGTGCAAACACGGCACGCGACAGGTTCAGGTGCTCACGCACTCTGCGCACTTCAGCGGGTTTGAGAGCGGGTGCGGGCCTGGCTTCAATCCTGTGCTCGCGCAGAGTGATGCGGCTCTTGCGTTGCGCGGCGAGCGCTTCAAATCCCTCTGCAATTTCGGCGAAGATGTTTCGTTTCATGATGCCCTCCTGGTTTTCAATTCGGTTTCGAGCAACTTCTTAAGTTGCACCCGTTCCTTGGGCGAGAGGTCGTCCGCTTCATCCTTGTCGTAAACGGTGAACAACAAGCACCTTGATGCAGACACCCACCAGCAATAAATGATGCGCAAGCCGCTACGTGTGCCTTTGCCACGGCGGCCATCGGCGAAGCGAAGTTTGCGCAAGCCCCCGGTATCCTTGATGACGTCACCAGCGAGCGGCTTCGCCATCAGGGTGTCGAGCAGCGCTGCGAAAGCGGCATCATCCAGATAATCCGCACGATGACGTGCGAACGCGGGCAACTCGACGAACACGGCTTTCATGATTTCAGATTATACGCAAGTTGCGTATAGACTGAAAACGCGATTCCATTGCGCGCCATGTCGCGAAACTCCAGGTACCGGCGCTTCTTTGACTATAGCCCTTGAAGAGTCGCTCTGGGAGCAGGTTTCAGAGCCTTTTTTGGCGGTGATACGGCTTTACGCCCGCATCAACTCCCACAAGCGCGCCGGCGTCACCGGCATCTGCACCTTTGGTGAGCGGTCTTTCATCCCCGCTCGCGCCAGCGCATCGGCCACTGCGTTAACTACCGACGGTGTCGCGCCGATAGTGCCCAATTCCCCTACGCCTTTCAAGCCGAGCAAATTGGTGAGGCACGGCGTTGACTGATCCATTTGCGTCTTAAACGGTGGCGTCATCTCCGCCTTGGGCAAGGTGTAATCCATGAAGCTGCCGCTCAGCAATTGGCTTGAGTCGGCGTCGTAGACGATCTTCTCGGCAAGGGCCTGGCCGATGCCCTGAATGGCGCCGCCGTCCACTTGCCCGCGCACGATCATCGGGTTGACCACGCGGCCCACGTCGTTGACGGAAGCGTAGGCCACCACCTCGACTTTGCCGGTGCCGGGGTCGATTTCGATTTCGCTCACATGGCAGGCATTAGGCCAGCTCGGTGCCGAGGCCGATTGCTTGGCTTCGATGAAGATGCGCTTGCCGGGCTGCTTGGCAGCAAGCTTGAACATGTCGGTCTTGAGATCGGTGCCCGCGACGCGCAGTTCACCACCCGCGTACTCGATGTCGCCTGCCGCCACTTCAAGTTCGTGAGCGGCGAGTTCCTTGGCACGCGCAATCGTTTTGTCGCTGGCCACTTTGACCGCGGCACCACCGGTGAAGATGGAGCGTGAGCCGGCGCTGCCGAAGCCTTCACCCAAATCGGTGTCACCCAACACAATCCGAATCTTGTCGGGTGCAATGCCCAATGCATCGACCGCCACCTGGCGCAGCGACGTGGCAATGCCTTGCCCCATTTGCTGCACGGCAGAGAACACCTCAACCATGCCGTCGGCCTTGACAGACACCGTGACGCGTTCTTCGAGCGCATTGCCGCCGGTCCATTCGAGAAAGGTCGAGATGCCCTGCCCGCGCAGCTTGCCGCGCTTGGTGGAGTCGGCGCGGCGCGCGTCGAAGCCATTCCAGTCGGCAAGCGTGAGCGCCTGATCCATCACTGATTCGAATTTGCCGCAGTCGTAGGTTTGGCCCATCGGATTTTTGTAGGGCATCTGCTCCGGGCGCACCATGTTGCGGCGGCGCAGTTCAATGCGGTCGATGCCGGTCTGGCGCGCGGCTTCGTCCATCAGGCGCTCGATGTTGTAGATTGCCTCGGGTCGCCCGGCGCCGCGATACGGACCGGTCGGCGACTGGTTGGTCAGCACTGCCGTCATGTGAAAGTCGATGGTCTGGATATCGTAAATGCTGGTCTGCACCCACGGGCCGATCATCAGCTGGATCATGGTGCCGGCAGGCGTGGCGTAGGCACCCAAATTGGCGAAGGTGCGAATCCGCAGGGCGAGCACGCGGCCATTCGCATCCAGCGCCATCTCGGCGCGCGACTCGATGTCGCGTCCATGCACGGTCGACAGAAACTCCTCGTCACGCCCGGCCACCCATTTGACGTTGCGTTTGAGCTTTAGTGCAGCCCAGGCCACCACGCAATCTTCCGGATAAATGCCGGTCTTCATGCCGAAGCCGCCGCCCACATCCCCCACCACCACGCGCACCTTCTCTTTCGGAATCCCCAACACCGCGTCGCAAAGCGTGTCGCGCATCGACGAAGGCATCTGCGTGCTCATGCGAATGGTGAGGCGGCCAGTGCCATTCAATGCGGCGGCGTCGTAACCTGCGAGTACGGTACGCGGCTCCATCGTCACCGCAGCGACGCGCTGATTTACGATGTCGAGCGCCACCACGTGCTTTGCAGCAGCGAATGCGGCGGCCGCCTTGGCGGCGTCGCCATGTTTCATCTCGGCAGCGATGTTGGCCGGCGCGTCGGCCGCGAGCAAAGGCGCATCTTTGGCGAGCGCCGCAGCGATGGTCGGCATGGCCTGCAGTTCTTCCCATTCCACGACAATCGCCTCAGTCGCCGCGCGTGCCGCCTCACTCGATGTCGCAACTACCGCGGCCACTGTCTCGCCCGCGAAGCGGGCGACTTCATGGGCCAGCGGCCGCCGCCCCGGATTCGCACCCGGCTCGCCGCTGGGGCGCTTGGGCAGCGGACAGCCTGGCAGCGGCTTGACTCCTGCTGCGGCTAGTTCGGCTCCGGTGACGACCAGCAATACGCCTGGCATCGCTTTGGCGGCGGATGCATCGATCGAGAGGATTTTCGCGTGCGGGTAAGGCGAGCGCAAAAAGGCCAGATGCGTCTGCTCCTCGAGCGTGACGTCGTCGGTGAATGTGCCGGTGCCGGCAACCAGCGCGGCGTCTTCCATGCGATTGACCGAGTGGCCACTGCCAAAGCGTGCGAAATCAGAACTCATGATGATGTTTTTCGGGAGGGGATTGGTGTAAAGAGCGGTGCAGAGAATGGTGCGAAGGCGAGAACGTATCACACACTGCTGGCGGAAAAGAAAGGAGCCGCAATGGCGGCTCCTTTCGGGGTTGTTCACAGCGCAGTGCGTGGCTCACTGCCCGCTTCGGCGCGCAGAGTATCTTGGTGCGTGGTCAGTATTTTACGGTGCAGCCGTAGGGCGAAGTGCTGGCCGTCGCGACAGCCTTGCCGGCCAGCGACTCGTTGAGCGCAACGCGTACATAGTTTTTCGCGGTCTTGACGTCGTCAGGGTTGGTCGAACGCTTGTCGTCAATCGCGCCGACGTACACGAACTTGCCTTCCGGGTTGACGATGTACATGTGTGGGGTGGTGCGCGCATCGTAGGCGCGGCCGACTTTGCCATCTTCATCCATCAAGGTGGCGCGCGGCGTGCCGCCCTTTTCCTTCATCCAGCCCTGTAACGCAGCCGGTTTGAGGTAGTCCTGATGTGAGGGTTTGGTTGAGTTGACCGCCAACCACACGACGTCCTTGCCGCCGAATTCCCTCTGCAGACCCTGCATGTTCTTGCTGTCGTAATGCTTTTGCACATAAGGGCAGCCCGGGTTGACCCACTCAAGCACCACCCACTTGCCCTTGTGGTCCGAGAGCTTGGCGGGCTTTCCGTCGGTACCGGAGAGGGAAAAATCGGGGGCGACTTGGCCGGGATTGGCGGCACCCGCTACGCCAACCCAAAGCGAAGTAGTAAAACTCAGAGCGATGATCAGACGGCGCAGCATGATGATTTCCTTTCCTAGTCTCGAACTCAAAGCGATTTGAGTGCGTCCAGAACGATACGTTCCGTCAAAAGTTCAGGCAATAGCACGGGGGGTTTGCCGGGGGCAAAAAGCGCGTAAACCGGCACGCCACTGCGGCCAAACTCGGCCAGTGCGGCGGTGATGGCCGGGTCGCGGCGGGTCCAGTCGGCGCGCATCAGAGCGATCCCCTTGGCGCTGAACGCTTCACGCACCGCTTGCGTTTCGAGCACAACCTTCTTGTTCACCTGGCAGGTTACGCACCAGGCCGCAGTGAAATCGACGAACACCGTGCGGCCAGCCGTGTTTTGTTCGGCGATTCTGGTTTTGGAGTAGGTATCCCAATCCGAAGCAGTTGAATTTGGTGCAGGCACCTGCCCCGAAACCGTTGGTACAGGCGGATTTGCAAGCGATAGTGCCACGAGAATGGCTCCCAGAGCCGCCAGGCGACTGCCGGCACGTTGCGATTTCCCGAGCAACCACACGCCAAACGACATGACCACCAGCGCGCTACCGAACCACACCAGACCGTCTACGCCGACCTGAATCAGCAGCACCCAGGCGAGCCACACCACGGTGGCATACATGGGAAACGCCATCAATTGCTTGAAGGTAACCAGCCACGGCCCGGGCCTGGGCAGGCGCTTCAACCACGCCGGGAAGAACGACAGGAGCACATAGGGCAAAGCCATTCCGGCCCCCATTACCGCGAATACCAGAAGTGCAGCCGCGGCGTTTTGTGTCAACGCAAAGCCCAGCGCCGCACCCATGAAGGGAGCCGTGCAGGGCGAGGCTACCAGCGCCGCCAGCACGCCGGAGAAGAACGCGTCGGCAGCGGGATGTTTCAGGGTGGCACCCGCAATCGCGTTCGGCAGCAGGCTGCCAAATTCAAATACGCCTGAAAGATTGAGGCCAATCACAAAAAACAGCAACGCCAGCAGCGTCACAACGAGGGGTGATTGCAATTGAAATCCCCAGCCGATCGCTTCGCCTGCGGCACGCAAGCCAAGCAGCACCGCTGCGAGCGCAACAAAACTGGCGATCACACCGGCCGCAAAAGCGACGCCGTGAACCCGCATCACGGCAGGCGCTGATTCACCCTTGGCGAAGCTCAAAATCTTGAGCGATAGCACCGGAAACACGCACGGCATCAAATTGAGAATCATCCCGCCAACGAGGGCGAACAAGAGCGCGAGGCCAAATGACAGGGAACCGGATTGATTGAGCGGCAGCGCGTTGGTGGCTGCGGTGGCCGGAGCGGCCCATTGGCCGGGCACCAGTTTGCCGCTCATCGGCGCTTCAAACGATACCGACCGTGCATCGACACCGGTGATCACGCCGGCGATGCGCGGCTCGCTCGCCACCAGCTGATTAATTACCGGCACACGCAGCACCAGTCCCTCCGCGGTTTCGCGCACCGTCTGGGGCGCGGCGTGTTCCACCAGGCCTTCGATGGTGGTGAACAGGTAGATGCGCTTGAGTGCCGCCGTCGTATCGGTTCCCGCCGGTATCTTGATGCCGGGAAAGCTGATGTCAATCAGACCGTCTTTGGTGACCGCCTGCGCACCGGCGAGCGCGCGCGCCGGCAGGGCGGCGAGGGCGCGGTCGAACAGCGCCGCCCACCTGGCGTCAGGGGCAGGATTGCCTTGCGCGACCGGCAGCGTGATCTCGAGATCCGCGCCGCCTGGCAGGCACACATCCTTGCAGACCAGCCAGTCGGCACGTGCGGCGAGCCGCGCGTTCTGCCCGAGCATGCTCAGCAGCGCATCCTTGGGCGCCGTAATCTCGACCGGTAGAACGACTTCGCCCTCGTAGCCGTAATTCATGAGCGGTGCGATCGGCAGCTTCTGCGGCAAAGGCCATTGAATCGGTCCGGCCTTGAAGCCGGCGGGAAGCTTCCACTGAATCGTGGTGGGCATGCCCGAGTCCCCCGGGTTTAACCAATAGGTATGCCAATGCGGGTCCATCTTCAGGCGCAGGCCGAGCAGTACCTTGCCCCCCGGCTCGATGGCCGCAGCGCGTGCCACCAGTTCCGCCTCGACATAGTCGGTGCGCACCGGTTTGGCCAACGTGACGGCAGGCACCGCCAGCAGGAGAAGTAGCAGCAATCGCAGCATGGGGGGTGAATTATGGGCCTTCGGCGGTCTATCGCGCCGGGCGCGCGGACAGTCTTTGGAACCGGTCCGTTGGAACACTCCGGGAGGGCAAGGTTCCGGCCTGGTCGGCTTTCCGTCCCCTCAAGCAGCGGGTTCCTTGCAATAATGCGCCATGAGCGGGCCAACGTCCTCTTTTCCAGCGAGCGCCTCTCCCGCTCCCGCTGATCCGGTCGATCTGCTGGTGATTGGCGGCGGCATTAACGGCTGTGGCATCGCGCGCGACGCTGCCGGGCGTGGCCTGTCGGTAATGCTGGTGGAGCAGGATGATCTCGCGTCTGCCACCAGCCAGTGGAGCAGCAAGCTGATCCACGGTGGCCTGCGCTATCTCGAACGCTACGAATTCCGCCTGGTCTCCGAGTCGCTCGCCGAGCGCGAAGTGTTGCTGCGCGCTGCGCCGCACCTGATTCAACCGCTTGAATTTGTGATTCCGCATGAGCCGCACCAGCGGCCACGCTGGATGATCCGTGCCGGTCTGTATCTCTATGATTTTCTGGGCGGCAAGAAAACCGTGCCTGCCTCGCGGAGCGTGGAACTGCAGGGTTCACACAAAGGCGCTGGCCTGCGCGCTGCTTACACCAGGGGCTTCAGCTATTTCGATGCACGTGCGGATGACGCGCGGCTTACCATCCTCAACGCGCGTGGCGCCGCAGATCGTGGCGCGCTCATCGCGCCCTTCACGCGTTTTGTGAGCGCCGCAGTACAGCAGGGCGTGTGGCACGTGACCTTGCAGAGTGTGGTCATGCAACGCCAAACCGTGCAGCACGCGCGCGCCATCGTCAATGCGGCGGGGCCATGGGTCATGCGTGTGCAAGGCGGTATCAAGGGTCTGGCGCCATCGCGCGAACGTGTCAAGCATGTCAAGGGCAGCCACATCGTGGTGCCGCGCGTGCACGGCGAAGAGCACGCCTACCTGCTGCAAAACCGTGACGGACGCATTGTCTTCGTGATCCCGTTTCACGGCCGGTTTACGCTGATCGGCACTACCGACATTCCGGTGGAAGCGTGGGAAACGCCGGTGATTTCCGCGGGCGAGACGCAGTACCTGTGCAGTATCGCCAGCGAATATCTGGCCCAGCCCATCACGCCACACGACGTGCTGTGGAGCTACAGCGGGGTGCGTCCACTCTACGATGACGGCAAGGCAAATGCGTCGGCGATCACGCGCGACTACGTGCTCAAGCGCGATATTGCGGCCGGCGCGCCGCTGCTCAATGTGTTTGGCGGCAAGCTCACGACCTACCGCAAACTTGCAGAGCACGTGCTCGACAAGCTCGCGCCGCATTTCCCCGTCTTGCACACTGCGGGCGGCGCACCGTGGACGCACGCAGCGCCACTGCCGGGGGGTGACATGGAAGGCGGTCTTGCCGGGTTGGAAGCAACGCTTGGCACCGCATATCCGTGGTTACCGCCCGACCACCTGCACGGCATCGCCAAACGCCACGGCACGGTTGCGCTAGACTGGCTGGATGGCGCACAGAATCTGCATGATCTGGGCGAGCATTTTGGCGCGGGACTGTATGCTGCGGAGGTCAATCACATGATTGTCACCGAATGGGCAGGTTGTGCGCCGCGCGTCACACCGCAACAACGCATGGCTGCAGCCACTGGCATACTGATGCGCCGGAGCAAATGCGGCCTGTTCATGAATCCGCAGCAAACAGAACGCTTCACCGACTCTCTTCTATCGCAATGAAACCGGTCAATCAAATCAATGCCGCGCAATTCAAGCGCCTCAAAGGCGTTTTCACCGACGTTGACGACACGCTCACCAGTGACGGACATCTCACTACCGCTGCATACACCAGCCTGCAGGCCTTGGTGGAAGCGGGTTTGCGCGTGGTGCCCGTAACCGGTGGCCCAGCCGGCTGGTGTGATCACATGGCGCGCGCCTGGGGCGTTAACGCGGTCATCGGCGAAAGCGGTGCGTTTTATTTCCATCTCGATGCTACCACCGGCAAACTGGGCAAGCGGTTTTGGTTTGAC
>JANLTL010000273.1:0-8126 GCA_031362905.1 Burkholderiales bacterium
CGACTCATCGCGCGCGATTCGTTTATACGCGCGTGGTGTGGCCGATGCGATCCTTGAAGGACGTGCACAGGTAATCACCGAGATCGTCAAGGCCGGTGAAGAAGAGTACGTCGAGGTAGAGGCAGCTTGATGTTTCCCTGAGGGCATCACCAAAAAGGGGCAATTACTGCCCCTTTTTTTCAGGGTGTGGCCTCGACGCATGGCCGGGATTTCAGGAAGTGGTCAGGGTCTGCACGCGGTGGTGCCGTCAACTGACACGAGTCTGACATGGTTGGCAGTTTTAATTTGATTCATTCATTTTGGTTAGAGGAATAACAACATGGCGGAAATCACCGCAGGCATGGTCAAGGAATTGCGCGAGAAGACCGACGCGCCGATGATGGAATGCAAAAAGGCGCTGTCCGAAGCAGCGATTGGCATTGACAGCGTCGATGAAATTATGATCAAGGCAGAAGAGATCCTGCGCGTCAAACTCGGCAATAAGGCGTCCAAAGCCGCATCACGCGTGGCGGCCGAGGGGGTGGTGGCGATTGATATCTCGGCCGATGGTAAGACCGGTGCGATCGTCGAGGTCAACTCCGAGACCGACTTCGTGGCTAAGAACGATGACTTCCTTGCGTTCACGCGCAATCTCGCGGGCATCGTGGCCGGCACCAATCCGGCGGATCTCGCGGCGTTGGCGGCGGCTGCGCTGGGCGGCGCAACGGTGGAAGCCACGCGCGCGGCGTTGGTCGGCAGAATCGGCGAGAACATGTCGATTCGGCGCTTCACGCGCACGGCAGCCAAGGGCAAGCTCGCGAGCTATATCCATGGCGGCTCGAAAATCGGCGTGCTGCTCGATGTGGTGGGCGGGGACGAGCAGATGGCGAAAGACATCGCGATGCATATCGCTGCTTCCAAGCCCAAGTCGCTCGATTCGTCCGGTGTGTCCCAGGCCCTGCTCGACACCGAGCGTCGCATTGCCATCGAAAAAGCGCGTGAAGCCGGCAAGCCCGAAGCCATGCTGGAGAAAATTGCCGAAGGCACGGTACAGAAATACTTGAAAGACGTGACCTTGCTCGGGCAGGTTTTTGTGAAGGCTGAAGATGGCAAGCAGACCATCGAGCAGTTGCTCAAGGCCAAGTCGGCGTCGATTGCGTCGTTCACGCTTTATATCGTGGGCGAGGGAATCGAGAAAAAGGTGACTGACTTCGCCGCCGAAGTGGCCGAACAGGCCGCTGCAGCGAAAAAGGGTTGATGGGAATGCGGGCCTCCAGCCCGCATTTTTTTGTCTACCAGGATTGTTTGTCCCTGTCTTGAGCCAGCCTTTCCCAGCTTGTTCTGATCGGATCTGATTGTTTTTGATTGCAATGCCAGTGCGCTGAAAGCCCTATCACACCATGCCTGAAACTCCCAAGTACAAACGCTTTCTGCTAAAGCTGTCGGGCGAGGCCTTGATGGGCGAAGACCCCTACGGAATCAACCGCGCGACTATCGAACGCATCGTTGACGAGATTGCTTCGGTCGCCAAGCTGCCGGTCGAAATGAGTATCGTGATCGGTGGCGGCAATATTTTTCGTGGTGTGGCGCCGGGTGCGCGCGGCATGGATCGCGCGACCGCCGACTATATGGGCATGCTGGCTACGATCATGAACGCGCTGGCCCTGCAGGATTCGATGAAGCAGCACAATATCGTGGCGCGGGTGCAGTCGGCGCTCAACATCGAGCAGGTGGTCGAGCCCTATATCCGCGGCAAGGCGCTGCGCTATCTGGAAGAAGGCAAGGTGGTGATATTTGCAGCGGGTACCGGCAATCCCTTTTTTACGACCGATACCGCGGCGGCCCTGCGTGCCTCCGAAATGGGTGCCGAGATCGTGTTGAAAGGTACCAAGGTCGATGGCGTTTACACGGCCGACCCGAACAAGGACGCGTCCGCCACCCGTTACAACTCGATCACCTTTGACGAAGCGATCATCAAGCATCTTAAGGTGATGGACGCTACCGCCTTCGCCCTGTGCCGCGACCAAAAGCTGCCGATCAATGTGTTTTCAATCTTGAAACAGGGCGCGCTCAGGCGGGTGGTGATGGGTGAAAACGAAGGTACACTTGTTCACGTGTAGCCATGTATTGGTTCGTGCCGGTTTGTGCTGGTTTGTGCAAAATGGGGCTGGAGTGCCGGGTGTGCAACGTTTCGCTCATGAGTGACAGATTTGCGGGCGATTGCGGCTTGGCCAATTGCACTGCGATTCGTTTCAATAGCAGGAGATAACCATGACGATTGCCGAGATCAAGAAGTCGGCCGAGCAGAAGATGCTCAAATCCATCGAGGCGTTCAAGAATGATCTGGGCAAGATCCGCACTGGTCGCGTCCACATCGGCCTGCTTGATCATGTGCAGGTGGACTACTACGGCAGCATGATGCCGATCAACCAGACTGCCAACGTCACCCTGATTGATGCGCGCACCATCGGGGTTCAACCGTGGGAAAAGAAGATGGTTACGGTGATCGAAAAAGCGATTCGCGAATCCGATCTCGGCCTCAACCCTTCGACCCAGGGTGACATGATCCGCGTGCCGATGCCGGCTCTTACCGAGCAGCGCCGCAAGGAACTTGTCAAGGTGGTCAAGGGCGAGGGTGAAACTGCGCGCGTAGCGATCCGCAGCCTGCGCCGTGATGCCAACGAGCATTTCAAGAAGCTGCTCAAGGACAAGGAAGTGTCGGAGGACGACGAGCGCCGCGCCCAGGACGATGTGCAAAAGCTTACCGACAGGGCGATTGCAGAGGTCGAAAAGTTACTGGGCGTCAAGGAAGCCGAAATCCTCGCTGTGTAAACCACAGGCGCAACCGTCACGCAGCCACCGTCATGACCAGTTCAACTCTGACCATTCCCGACGCACCCAAAGTGCCACGTCATGTTGCCATCATCATGGATGGCAATGGCCGCTGGGCGACCAAACGTTACCTGCCGCGCGTCGCCGGCCACAAGCGAGGTGTCGAGGCGGTGCGGGAAGCGGTGCGTGCTTGTATGGAGCGTGGCATCGAATACCTTACGTTGTTCGCCTTCTCTTCGGAAAACTGGCGACGCCCGGAAGAAGAGGTCTCGGTTCTAATGCAATTGTTCGTGATGGTGCTCGAACAAGAGGTGGCCAAGCTGCACGCGAACGGCGTGCGCCTGAAGGTAGTGGGCGATTTGTCGCGGTTTGATGCGCGCTTGATCGAGTTGATCGAACGTGCGCACAGCAGGACCGCAGGCAACCGCAAACTGACTCTCACTATTTGTGCCAATTACGGTGGCCGCTGGGACATCCTGCAGGCAACGCACGCCATGTTGGCGGCACGACCTGATGTGGTTCAGGCGATAGCGCAGGGCCGAGGCACTGTGGCCAAGCCGCCGCAAGCGTTTTCCGAAGTTGACTTTGCGCCTTATCTGTCAATGGCCTACGCGCCCGAGCCGGATCTGTTCATTCGCACCGGTGGCGAGCAGCGCATCAGCAATTTCCTGGTCTGGCAACTGGCGTATACGGAACTGTGGTTCACCGAGACGTTTTGGCCTGACTTTGACGCGCGCACGCTTGATGCGGCGATCGCCTCTTATCGGGAGCGCGAGCGGCGCTTTGGCCGCACCAGCGAGCAGGTGCGCGAAGCGGCACTTCCGCAGGTACCTTTGCCGGTAATGACGCAGACTGAGGAAGCGACCACAGGCCGCACGGCAGCTTCTGCAGAGCATCTTCAGGGCATGGCTCCGAAAGCCGCTCCCAGAGCGGCTCTTCAGCCCTCTGCTCCCCGCACGGCGAGCGCTGAACGCTGATGTTGATCACGCGGGTCATCACCGCGCTACTGCTGCTGTGCGTATTGCTGCCTGCCTTGTTCTGGCTGACACCGGTGCTCTGGCGGGTCGCAATCTGCGGCGTACTGGTGATTGCCGCATGGGAATGGGCGCGCATGGCACGCCTGCCCGGCAATTGGGTCTGGCCCTATGCCCTCGCCACCGGCGCGATGTGTGCCTTCTTGCTTCTCGGTGATGTGACCTACAGCGTCGATGGCGCCGCGGTGAGCATCGGTGCGCGCGCAGCGACAGATGCGGTGCGTGCAGCGTACGGCATTGCCTTGGTATTCTGGCTGTTGGTCGTGCCCGCGCTGTTTGCCACGGGTGCGCGCCCTGGCCGCGCTTGGGGGGCGCTCGCAGGCTGGTGCGTGTTGTTGCCGTTCGCGGCTGCTGTGGCCGATGTGCGCGATCTCGGACCTTGGCTTTTGATTTCGGTCATGGCTTTGGTATGGATTGCGGACATTGCGGCCTACTTTGCAGGTCGTGCGTTCGGCCACCGCAAGCTGGCACCCAGCATCAGTCCCGGCAAAACCTGGGCGGGAGCAGTGGGCGGGGTGGTTGCTGTTGCGGTCTACGCGCTGGCCAATTGGTACTACGGCAACCCGCTGCTGGCGGGCGAACCGCTGTGGCGTGCGCTGGTGTTTGTCGGCGCACTGCTCGCTGGAGTGAGCATCATCGGCGACTTGTTTGAGTCGGCGATGAAGCGCGCTGCGGGCATGAAGGACAGCAGTCATTTACTGCCCGGACACGGTGGCGTGATGGATCGAATCGATTCACTCACGTCGACTCTACCGATCACTGCCTTATTTCTGATCTGGGGCGGCAAGCTGTGATGCGTGCCGTTACCCCGGATGCCGCGCAGGGATCCCCGACCACTGCAGCGAGCCAGCAGCGCTGGTTATCGCAGCCGGCACAGCGCAATGTAACGATTCTTGGCAGCACCGGGTCAATTGGCGAGAGCACGCTTGACGTCATGGCGCGCCATCCGGAGCGCTTTGCCGCCTACGCGCTGGTGGCGCACAGCAGTGATGACGTGCTGTTGCGCCAATGCCTCGCGCATCGTCCGCGCGTAGCGGTGCTGATTGATCGCGCCGCTGCCGCGCGTCTGCGCGCGGCGCTGCGGGCGGTGGGCAGCAAAGTTGAAGTGCTCGAAGGAGAGCGCGCAGCCATTGAGGTGGCCTGCTCGTCTGCATGCGATACCGTCGTTGCCGCAATCGTCGGCGCTGCAGGTTTGCCCGCTACGCTCGCCGCAGCACAAGGCGGAAAGCGCATTCTGCTTGCCAACAAGGAAGCCCTGGTGATGACCGGACCGATCTTTCTCGACGCGGTCGAGAAAAGCGGTGCCGAGCTGTTGCCGGTCGACAGCGAGCACAATGCGATCTTTCAGTCTTTGCCGCGCGGTTTTCAACGCGGGCTGGCGCGGGAAGGCGTGCGCCGCATTTTGCTTACAGCGTCGGGCGGACCGGTGCGAACCATGACGCCTGCGCAGATTGCCACCGTGACCCCGGCACAAGCGATAGCCCATCCGAATTGGGTGATGGGGCCAAAAATTTCTGTTGATTCAGCCACCATGATGAACAAGGGACTGGAGGTAATCGAGGCCCACTGGCTGTTTGGCGTTCCCGCTGCGCGCATTGAAGTGGTGATCCATTCGCAGAGCGTAGTCCACTCGATGGTCGAATATCTCGATGGCTCGGTGCTGGCGCAGATGGGCAACCCTGACATGCGCACGCCGATTGCGCAGACCCTGGCTTATCCGGAGCGCATCGAAGCGGGTACTGCCCCCTTTGACATTTTCAAACTCGCGCAACTGACCTTTGAAGCGCCGGATCTGGCGCGCTTTCCCTGCCTGGGGCTTGCCTATGCTGCACTCGAAGCCGCGGGGACGGCGCCGGCAATTCTGAATGCCGCAAACGAAATCGCGGTACAGGCCTTTCTGGAGGAGCGTCTGCCTTTCACCGGGATAGCCCGCGTGGTCGAGAAGACCTTGGAACAACTTGCGCCCTCGGTTGCTGATACGCTTGAGCATGTGCTCGAAGCCGACTCTGCGGCACGGCGCATTGCGACAGGCCTGATCGAAAAGCGAACATGAACCTTCTGCACACCATTGTGGCCTTCCTCATCGCACTCGGCGTGCTGGTGGCCTTCCATGAATTTGGTCATTACCTGGCGGCCCGCTTGTGCGGCGTCAAGGTACTGCGCTTTTGCTTGGGTTTCGGGTCGCCCATCATCATGCGTCGCTGGGGGCGCGACCGTACCGAGTGGGCGATTGCCGCTTTTCCGCTCGGGGGTTATGTAAAACTGCTGGGCCAGGACCCAGAGGAGATAGTGCCGCCGGAGGACCTTCCGCGTTCGTTCTCGGCGCAACCGGTCAGCAAGCGCATGTGGATTGTGGTTGCAGGGCCGCTTGCCAATTTGCTGCTGGCGATGAGCCTGTACTGGGGGCTGAATCTGCACGGCATCGACGAGGCTGTCGCGCGCATTGCCGCACCTACTCCAGCGTCGCCCGCGGCACGGGCACAGTTGCGTGCCGGCGATACGGTGATCGCGGTGGACGGTCAGCCGGTGCGGGCGTGGGGAGATCTCTCCTGGCAGTTGCTTCAGGCCGCACACGACCGGCGCGACGTGACGCTGGCACTGAGGCGTGGTGCGGGCACCGGCACCGCCGGCATTGCGCCAGAGGACGGCGCCGGGAATGCCGGCAACGACCAGGCCTTGGTCACGCTTGCGCTTTCGTTACTGGACGAGAAGGACGTGGACGGCGACACAGTGGGCAAGCTCGGGTTGCGCCCATACCGTCCCAATCCACGCGTCTCCGCGACGGAAGCAGGCTCGCCGTCAGAACGCGGTGGCCTGCTGGCCGGAGACTTGCTGATGAAAGTCGACGGCCGTGCTCTGACGGGGGCAGACGATTTCGTGCGCAGCATGCGCGCCAGCCCCGGCCGCGAGCTGGCTATCGAGGCGCTGCGCGCCGGCACCGCCGTCACGGTCAGGGTCACTCCGGCGCGCGTCGAGAAGGATGGGCAGGCGTTTGGCCGCATTGGCGCTGCGCTGGACGACGCACCGGCGTTGGTGCGGGTACGCTACGGACCGGGTGAGGCCTTGGTCAAGGCAGTGCGCTACACCTGGGAGATGTCGCTATTCAGTCTCAAAATGCTGGGGCGCATGGTGATCGGCGAGGTGTCCTGGCGCAATCTGTCCGGACCGGTGACGATCGCGGACTACGCGGGTAAAACCGCACGTCTGGGCGCGACCTACTATTTGAACTTCATTGCTCTGGTCAGCATCAGCCTTGGGGTGCTCAATCTGCTGCCGATTCCGGTCTTGGACGGAGGGTATCTGTTGTATTATTCGCTCGAAGCGATTCGCAAAAAACCGGTGCCGCCGTCGTGGACAGAATGGGGCACCAAGTTTGGTCTTTTAGCTGTCGCCATTGCCATGTCGCTCGCCCTGTTCAACGACATTTCCCGGCTCGTGGCCGGGTAGTCAATCACCATTCGGATGTGTTCATGCGCCTAATGCGCATCAGTCAGATGCTGTTGTCCAATTTTTGTGTGCAACTTGGGCGCTGCTTGGTCCGTGCCAACCGCTTGCGGCTGGTCGTCGCGACCGCGCTGGCTCTGGCTGGGTTGGTGGCGCCGGTCACGGTGCACGCGTTTGATCCCTTCGTGATCAAGGATATTCGCGCCGAGGGCATTCAGCGCACCGAAGCGGGCACGGTATTCAGCTATCTGCCCGTCAAAGTGGGTGATACCTTCACTGACGAAAAAGCTGCCGAGTCTATCAAGGCGCTGTTTGCCACCGGCTTCTTCAAGGACGTGCGCATTGAGGTTGAGGGTGCGGTACTGGTGGTCACGGTGGACGAGCGGCCGGCAATTGCCACCGTTGACCTGACCGGTACCAAAGCCTTCGACAAAGAGGCAGTCAAAAAGTCGCTCAAGGAAACTGGCATGGCCGAAGGGCGTATCTTTGATCGCTCGGTTCTGGACAAGGCCGAGCAGGAGTTGAAGCGCCAGTATTTGTCCAAGGGGCTGTATGGCATGCAGGTCAAGACCACTGTGACGCCGTTGGAGCGCAACCGCGTCGGCATTGTGCTGGCGGTGGATGAAGGTGAGATTGCGCGGATCAAGCGCATCAATCTGGTCGGGGTGTCGGCGTTTCCCGAAAACGACTTGCTCGACCAGTTGGCATTGGCCAAGAGCGGCTGGATGTCCTGGTATTCCAAAGATGACCAGTACTCGAAGCAGAAGCTGTCCGCCGATCTGGAGACACTGCGGTCGTTTTATTTCAACCGCGGGTATCTCGAATACAACCTCGAAT
>JANLTL010000295.1:0-4767 GCA_031362905.1 Burkholderiales bacterium
CCAACACCGACGACCTGTCGCCCGCGCCCGACGCCTGGAGCCGTCCGGACATCCCGCTGCACTACCTGGCCATGCTCAAGAACACGCGCCCCGGCATCACACCTGAAGAAGACGGCAAGCGCGGCCCGGTGAAATTCCTGCAGGACCTGCGCGCCAAGGGCAACCTGGTCGCCTACGTGGGCGACGTGGTCGGCACCGGCTCCTCGCGCAAATCGGGCACCAACAGCGTACTGTGGTGGACTGGGGAAGACATTCCCTTCGTGCCCAACAAGCGCTTTGGCGGTGTATGCCTGGGCAGCAAGATCGCCCCGATTTTCTTCAACACCATGGAAGACGCGGGCGCCCTGCCGATTGAACTGGACGTGTCGAAAATGGACATGGGCGACACCATCGAGTTGCGCCCCTACGAAGGCAAGGCGCTCAAGAACGGTGCGGTGATTGCTGAATTCTCGCTGCGCTCCGACGTGATTTTTGATGAAGTGCGCGCCGGTGGCCGCATCCCACTGATCGTCGGTCGTGGCCTCACCACCAAGGCGCGCGAAGCGCTCGGCCTGTCGCCTTCGACCCTGTTCCGCCTGCCGCAAAGCCCGAAGGACACCGGCAAGGGCTACACGCTGGCGCAGAAGATCGTCGGCAAAGCTTGCGGCCTGCCTGCTGGAAAAGGTGTCCGCCCCGGCACCTACTGCGAGCCACGCATGGCTTCGGTCGGCTCGCAAGACACCACCGGCCCGATGACGCGCGACGAGTTGAAAGACCTCGCCTGCCTCGGCTTCTCGGCGGATCTGGTGATGCAGTCCTTCTGCCACACCGCGCCCTATCCGAAACCGGTCGATATCAAGACCCACCACGAGCTGCCCGAGTTCATGTCCAACCGCGGCGGCATCTCGCTGCGCGTCGGCGACGGCATCATCCACTCATGGCTCAACCGCATGCTGCTGCCCGACACGGTCGGCACCGGCGGCGATTCGCACACGCGTTTCCCGATTGGCATTTCCTTCCCCGCCGGCTCCGGCCTGGTGGCATTTGCCGCCGCCACCGGCGTGATGCCGCTCGACATGCCCGAGTCGGTGATGGTGCGCTTCAAGGGCACGATGCAGCCCGGCGTCACCCTGCGTGACCTGGTCAACGCAATTCCGCTGGCCGCGATCAAGGCCGGCCACCTCACGGTTGCCAAGAAAGGCAAGATCAACGTCTTCTCCGGCCGTGTGATCGAAATTGAAGGCCTGCCCAAACTCAAGTGCGAGCAAGCCTTTGAACTCGCCGACGCAACGGCAGAGCGCTCCGCCGGCGGCTGCACCGTGCGCCTGGACAAAGAGCCGATCATCGAATACATCACCAGCAACGTGACAATGTTGAAGTGGATGATCACGACCGGTTATTCGGATGTGCGCACCATCAAGCGCCGCATCGCCGCCATGGAAGCCTGGCTCGCCAACCCGGTGCTGCTCGCACCCGACGCCGACGCCGAATACCACACCGTGATCGAGATTGATCTCAACACCATCACCGAACCCATCGTCGCCTGCCCGAACGATCCGGACGATGTGAAGACGCTCTCCGACGTGGCCGGCGCGAAAATCGACGAAGTTTTCATCGGCTCGTGCATGACCAACATCGGCCACTTCCGCGCCGCCTCCAAGCTATTGGAGAACAAGCGCGACATCCCGGTCAAACTGTGGATGGCGCCGCCGACCAAGATGGATCAAAAGCTGCTGATCGAAGAAGGCCACTACGGCGTGTTCGGCGGTGCCGGCGCCCGCATGGAAATGCCCGGCTGCAGCCTGTGCATGGGCAACCAGGCACAAGTCAAGGAAGGCGCGACGGTGTTCTCAACGTCAACCCGCAACTTCCCCAACCGCCTCGGCAAGAACGCCAACGTCTACCTGGGTTCAGCCGAGTTGGCCGCGATCTGCTCCAAGCTCGGCCGTATTCCCACCAAAGAGGAATACATGACTGACATGGGCGTCATCAACAAGGACGGCTCGAAGATCTACAAGTACATGAACTTCGATCAGATCAAGGATTTTTCTGATGAGGCGGATAAGGTTACGGCCTGATTGATTCGCTTTGGCCGAAATTGAAAAGCCCCGCAGTGCGGGGCTTTTTTTACCTGCCATCACTCCAAGACTGGCTCCAGGAGCAGTTCGAATCGAATCGATGGCCTGGAATCGTTGGTGGGAGACATTCTTCGTCGAAAGCATCAATACGCCTTGGAGCGATGCGCAACACTGACCACGACGACAATCAGTTCGCCATCCTGAATCTTCGCAAAAAGCCGCCACTCCCCGGCGCGATATTTCCAAAGACCCTTGAGGTCACCATGCAGAGCCTCGCCTATGCTGCGCGGATCAACAAGTGATTCCAGGCGATCAATCAGTCCTTGCAGCCGCTCCTTGACCGGCTTGTCGAGCCGGTCGAAAACTTTCGCAGCATCGTCGGTCAGGGTGACCCTATAGCCCATTGCGCTTTTTGACCACGCTCCAAGGCACGGTATTTTTCAGGTCAGGCGGATTGCGCTTGAGATCGGCAGCAACTCGCTTCTCCAATTCACGTTCGGCCTTTTGTGCCGCAGCCTGGCGCTCAACCGAAGTTTTACCTTGGCGCGCTGTAGTCTCAAGAATGGCGCTCATATCTCCGCCCCTGCAAATAATGAAGGCTTGAGTATACCGTTGAGAATGCCAGCAGGGCCATCTTGCACAGCGCTGACACGGGCTCGGCGGCGCCGGTGCCCGCATGGAAATGCCCGGCCGCAGCCTGTGCATGGGCAACCAGGCGCAGGTGCGTGAAGGCGCGACGGTGTTCTCGACGTCGACGCGTAACTTCCCGAACCGCCTCGGCAAGGGCGCCAACGTCTATCTTGGCTCGGCGGAGTTGGCCGCGATCTGCTCCATGCTCGGGCGCATTCCCACCAAAGAGGAATACATGACCGACATGGGCGTCATCAACAAGGACGGCTCGAAGATCTACAAGTACATGAACTCTGATCAGATCAAGGATTTTAGTGACGAGGCCGATAAGGTCACGGCTTGAGTCACACGGAATACCTGAACTGAAAAAGCCCCGCAACTGCAGGGCTTTTTTTACAATCGCACTGCGCCAGGAACCGCTCCAGCAGCACCTCTTCAGCCAATGATGCCCCGCAACCGTTGGTAGAAGCCGTTCTTCAAATACTGGCTTGTGTTCATCAGGTGGGCAATATCCCGGCGGGAAAACGTGGCCTCAATTTTTTAGCCCTTCTCCCACCAGACTGAACGGTGCCCAAAATGCGGGGTGGCCGTAGTCGATGGGGAATTTTGATTGCATCAGCGTCAGCACCGATTGACGGAGTGATTCTGCTCTGGAAGCTTCTGCGGTGCTTTTTTGATGCCGGAATATTCCTGTGGTGAGCAAGCGGGCGGAGACGGTTTCCACTGCCCAGTGAGACACCAAAAGACTTCGGGTTCCGGCAAAGAAAAAAGCCCGACCAAGACCGGACACAGCCTCTGCGCCGCTGCCATCGTCACTTGCCGTATTGCAGGCAGACAAAATCACCCAGTCCGCGTTCAGCTTTAACCCCAGTATTTCCTGAAGCGTCAGGAATCCATCGTTCTGTGCGTCGCCGGTCAACGCAGGGTTGGCCAACGCAAGTGCCGGTTGATCCAAGCCACTCAGTTCTCCCGACAGCAGGCCGTGAGTGGCAAATGCCACTACTCGAAAATCCGCCAGCGCGGTCGATTTGACTTTCGCCTCAGTGGCATCTTTTCCGAGCAGCACATCTTCACGCAGATTGGCACCCGCAATTTCGGCTATTTCCTTGAGTTCTTCCGCCGTATCGGGAAGTGCAGGAAGCTTGGTGAAAGCGCGGGTATTGGCTGGCTCACTCGCATCAGTTGACACTTTCGTCAAAGCCTGCCGCCGCTCCAGCTTTTCAAGCGTGTCATCCTTGAGCGCACTTGCGGGCACACCGCGAATCTTGCTGCCGCGCTGGCTCCCTTGCGCTGCGTTAAGACTGAACAACGGATCACCGAACCCAAGAAATGGCTTGCGTGGATTTTTCGTCGGCTCGCTTTTTCTGAGCGTGACAAAGCCATTCGCAGAAGACTGCTGAGCGACTGCAAGCTTCTTGATGAGCCACGGCATCTCACCATAGTTGGTTTGACCACTGCGTCCTGTGGCGACGGGTTCAGTCAGCAGAAGGCCTAAAGGAAGCGACCCCAATGGCCCATGAGGCACCCAATTGATCTGCCGGGCGTTCGCCAAAACGGAAGCATCTGGCGCAAGGAGCAATTCATACAAGCTGCTGGAAGCGTCAAGGTCAAACGGTTTCACCATCCCTGAGCTGAGGTCTACGCTGCCGAGAATCCGACCGACGTATTTGCCCAGTTCGGCCATGCCGGTCTTGACCACTCGAAAGCGCGCGGCCTTGTTTGTCAACGTCCAAACGTAGGTCTGCCGCTCGCCGCTATAAGTGCTGACAAACACCTCGCCATCGGCAAGCGCCGTCTGAACCTCGGGGATAGACGGCGGTTTGGGATCAACCAAGTTGGCGTATTCCGGAAACCGGCTCGATATTTCTTGACGCAGCTTGACCCTGTCGGTGCTCAGAGACTTGATGTCTCGTTGCATGTCTCCGATGATTTTTTCGAGACGCTTGTCATCGGCCGCAGAAGCCAGGCGCAAAAGCACTTTGTTCAATGCCTGAATCCGGCTCTTGACATCCTGCTCGCGTCTTGCCAGAGCGGATAGCTCCGCATTCGGAATACTCGCTCTTGCGGCACTTGCGGTAAC
>JANLTL010000302.1:0-13473 GCA_031362905.1 Burkholderiales bacterium
CCGCCGCGCTGGATCTCGCCTATGTGGCGGCCGGGCGCTTCGACGGTTTCTGGGAATGCGGCCTGGCGCCCTGGGACATCGCCGCCGGCAGCCTGCTGGTGCAGGAGGCGGGCGGCCTGATCGGTGATTTGCAGGGCGAAAACAAGTATCTGGAGACCGGCGAAGTAGTGGCCGGCAACTCAAAGATATTTGCGCAGTTGCTGCGCGTGGTCAACGCGCCCTAGTACGCTCCCTGATGAGCGGGAAAGTCGTCCAGGCCGATTTTGCCGGCCACACGCCGATGATGCAGCAGTACCTGCGCATCAAGGCGGAGCACCCCAATACGCTGGTGTTCTACCGGATGGGAGACTTTTACGAAGTCTTTTATGGCGACGCTGAAAAGGCCGCTCGTCTGCTCGACATCACCCTGACCCAGCGCGGCCAGAGTGGCGGGCAGCCGGTCAGGATGGCAGGGGTGCCGGTGCATTCGCTGGAGTCGTATCTCGCGCGACTGGTCAAACTGGGCGAGGCGGTTGCCATCTGCGAGCAGATCGGCGACCCAGCCACCAGCAAGGGCCCGGTTGAGCGCAAGGTGGTACGCGTGGTCACGGCCGGCACCATCACGGATCAGGGCTTGCTGCCGGAGAAATCTGACGCGCTGTTGATGGCACTGCTGCCCGACAAGCGCATGACGGGGGCGGCGTGGCTCAATTTGGCGAGCGGCGAGTTGACGCTTGCCGAGATTGCGCCAGCGCGCCTGGCACAGGAGCTTGAGCGCCTGCGCCCTGCCGAGGTGATTGTTCCCGATGGCAGCGATGCCGGATTGGTACCACTGCCAAGTACGGGCAGCATCGCGCGCAGCGTGCTCAATGTCTGGCAGTTCGATGTGCGCGCAGGTGAACGCCGCCTGTGCGAGCATTTCAAGGTGGCGACACTCGATGGCTACGGCTGCAATGGTCTCACGCTGGCCCTCGGCGCTGCAGGCGCGCTGCTGCAGTACGCGGAAAGCACCCAAGGGCGCCAGGTCAGCCATATCCAGACACTCAACGTAGAAACCGGTGACGAATACCTCACCCTCGACGCCGTCACGCGCCGCAATCTCGAAATCACCGAGACCCTGCGTGGCGCGCCAGCGCCGACGCTGTTCGCGATCGTCGATACCTGCATTACCTCGATGGGCAGCCGCCTGTTGTCACGCTGGCTGCATCATCCGCTGCGCGACCGCCGCGTGCCGCAGGCGCGCCACGCCGCCATCGCCGCACTGTTGCTTGAGTCCAGACAGTTCGACGCGCCGCGCCGTGCGCTGCGCGATGTCTCTGACGTTGAGCGCATCAGTGCGCGCATCGCCTTGGGATCGGTACGCCCGCGCGAACTTTCTGCCTTGCGTACCAGCCTGAAAGCCGCTCCAGAACTCGTTCTTGGCCTGCCATTGTTCGCAGAACCGCTCCTGGCAAGCCTCGCAGCCGATCTCGCCACGCCAAATGATTGTGTCGCCCTGCTCGACACGCGCCTGCACAGCGAGCCAGCCGCGCGCGTGCAGGACGGCGGCATCGTTGCTCCCGGCTTCGATGCCGACCTCGACGAGCTGCGCGGCCTCACCACCAATGCCGGCGAATATCTGGTCGCGCTTGAAGCGCGCGAGCGCGAGCGCACCGGCATTCCCAACCTGCGCGTCGAGTACAACCGCGTGCATGGCTACTACATCGAAGTCACCGCCAGCCACATCGGCAAAGTGCCGGATGACTACCGCCGCCGCCAGACGCTCAAAAATGCCGAGCGCTACATCACGCCGGAGTTGAAAACCTTTGAAGACAAGGCCCTGTCGGCAGAGTCAAAAGCCCTCTCGCGCGAGAAGGCACTCTATGAAGAATTGATCGATGCCTTGCGACCGCACATCGGCGCCTTGCAGCGCATCGCCCGCGCGGTTGCGCAACTCGACGCGCTGTGCGCCCTCGCCGAGCGCGCCTGGACGTTCAACTGGACGCGCCCGCTACTCGACGACACCCCCGGCATCGACATTACCGCCGGCCGTCACCCGGTGGTGGCGCAACAGGTGACGGACTTCGTCCCCAATGACTGCGCATTCAGTCCGGAGCGTCGCTTGCTGCTCATCACCGGCCCCAACATGGGGGGCAAATCGACCTACATGCGCCAGACCGCGCTCATTACACTGCTCGCCTACGCCGGCAGTTTCGTGCCGGCAACCACCGCACGATTCGGTCCGGTGGACCGCATCTTCACGCGCATCGGCGCCGCAGACGATCTCGCGCAAGGGCGCTCGACCTTCATGGTCGAGATGACCGAGTCCGCCGCGATTTTGAATGGCGCCACCGCGCACAGCCTCGTGCTGATGGACGAAGTCGGGCGCGGTACCTCCACCTTCGATGGCTTGGCGCTCGCTTGGGCGATTGCGCGGCGCCTGATCGAAACCAACCGTAGCTACACACTGTTCGCGACCCACTACTTCGAACTCACGCAGCTGGCGGGTGAGTATCCCGAGTGCGCCAATGTGCACCTGGCTGCGGCCGAGCACGCAGGTGGTGTAGTGTTTTTGCATGAAGTTCGCGACGGTCCAGCGAGCCAAAGCTACGGTTTGCAGGTGGCGCAACTGGCCGGCGTGCCGCCTGCCGTGATCCGCGCGGCGCGCAAACACTTGGCTGATCTCGAAGAGCATGCCGCGCGCGTGACACGGCCGCAGCGCGATCTATTCACCGCAAGTGACTTGCGGGTTGAAGAACCCGAACCCGCGCCTGCTGCCGACCATCCGCTCATCGAGCGCTTGCGCGCCATCAAGCCCGATGAACTCACCCCGCGCGCCGCGCTCGATGCGCTCTACGCACTTCGCGAAGAGTTGAAGAAACATGAATGAGGGTTTGATCAAGCGGCTGCGGGTCTGGTGTGCCCAGCGTGCCGCGGCCTGCGCAGGTGCGGCAGCCTCCTCAGGTGCGGCAGCCTCCACGGGCGCCGCCGCTTCCAGGGGTGCCGCAGCGGCAGGCATCATGTTCGCCATCGCACTACTCGCCACCATGGCGCCGGCTCATGCCGGTGTATTCGCCCTGTTCGGCGACATCCCGTACAGCGCGCATGAAGTTGAAGCCCTGCGCCTGATCATCGACGAGATGAATCGCGATGACGAACTTGCCTTTGTCGTGCACGACGGTGACATCAAGTCCGGCAGCTCGAAGTGCGACGACCGTACCTTCCTCGACCGCAAGGCCGATTTCGAGGCTTCACGCCATCCTTTCATTCTGATCCCGGGGGACAACGAGTGGACCGATTGCCACCGCCCCAGCAACGGCCCGTATGACCCGGAGGAGCGCCTGGAAAAATTGCGCGAGCTGTTCTTCGCGACCGACGAGAGTCTCGGTCGGCGCAAAATCAAACTCACGCGCCAGGGCGACCTGCAACCGCAATACGCCGCCTGGCGCGAAAATGTGCGCTGGGAATTCGAAAACGTGCTCCTGATGGGCGTCAACATTCCCGGCAGCAACAATAACTGGAAGAACACCGGCGCCAACACCGAGTTCCACGCGCGTCTCAAGGCCAACACCGCGTGGATCGCCGCCAACTTTCGCACCGCACGCGAGAAAAACATGCGCGCAGTGATGCTCATCATTCAGGCCAATCCGGACTTCGAAGGCACCGAAGCTGCAAGGCTCAAGCGCCAGGCCGGTTATCGCGATGGCTTTGCCGAGTTCAAGGCGCAGTTACTCGAAGAAGCCAAGGCTTTCAGAAAACCGGTGGTAGTGGTGCATGGCGATACGCACTCTCACCAGATCAATCAACCGCTCAAGGACGGCACTGGCGTCACCGTCAGCAACGTGACGCGCCTGGAGACCCCCGGCTCACCCTTCGTGGGCTGGGTACGCACCGTGATCGATGCGAATGATCCCAAGGTATTTCAGTTCACCGTGAAGCGCTTTGGCGCCAGTACGCCCCCGGGGAATTAGGCCTCCCCGGGCGGGTTTGCGATCACCTTCGCGCGGCGGGCACCGTTTGACGAGCACACGCCAACGACGGAGTTTCGCCAGAGCGCTCTATGGGCGCTCAATGATGATGATGTCCGCCCGGCCCATGAGCGTGGCCGTGCGCAACCTCTTCGGCTGACGCCTCGCGAATCTTCAGCACCTTGCATTCGAACACCAGACCAATGCCGGCCAGCGGGTGATTGCCATCGAGCACGACTTTTCCATCGGCAATGTCGGTGACGGTGAACACCGTGGCTTGCGTCGCCTCATCCGGCTCGACGTCGCCCGGCATGCCTTCAAAGCGCATGCCGACTTCGAGCGTATCGGGAAAGCGCTCACGCGCCTCGACTCGCAGCAACTGGTCGTCATAATCGCCAAACGCATCTTCAGGTTCGAGTTTGACGCGCACGCCCTGACCGATGCCTTTGTCCTGCAGCGCCTGCTCGACGCGCGGGAAAATATTCGAGAAGCCGCCATGCAGATAGGTGGTGGGTTCTTTCGATGCTTCGATCACTTCGCCTTGCGCGTCAAACAGCGTATAGGACAGCGTGACCACCGAGTTGCGGCCAATTTTCATGTTGTGAATGGCTGCGGCCCGGCGCAGCAAAGAATTCTAGTGAAGCGTGGATTTTACGAGCTTCAGCACTTCTTTTGCGTGGCCTTTGGGCGAGACCACACCGTAAAGCGCGTGGCGCACCTTGCCGGCGAGGTCGATGATGAAGGTCGAGCGCAGCACGTGCGGGCGTTTGCAGACAAGGATGTCGCGCACTCCGCTCCCGCCACACGGAGTGGCGTTCGCGCCGTGTGCGCCGCCACTTCCTGCACTGCTCCCGTTCCCGCCACTCACCGGGTGCTTGACCACGTCGTAACTGCCGCAGACTTCGCAATCCGGATCAGCGAGCAGACGCACCGTCAGCCCGTGCTTGTCGCGAAACTCGGCGTGGCTCATCCAGTCATCCGGCGAAACGCCCAGCACTTCGCAGTTGCAGCGCGCGAAGTCGTCGCACAGATCGGAAAATTCGAGAGCTTCAATCGTGCTGCCGGGCAAATTGTCGCGGTCGTAAAAATACAGCACGAGATTGCGCTTGCCACGAAACGCGGATGACTCGACCAGTTCCATGTCGGCGTCGGCCAGCTTGAAGGCTGGTGCTGCGTTTCCGGGAGACAGCATGTGCACTCCTTGGCATCACGTGTGTTTCTATAATAGTCCGATGAAAAGCGTTTTGCAAAGCAATGATTCAGAGACGCAGCGGCAATTGCTCGGAGGCTTGAGTGCGCGCGCATTTATGCAACGCTACTGGCACAAGCAGCCGCTCTTGATTCGCAACGCGATCCCAGGGTTCAAACCGTTAATAAGCAAGGGGCAACTGTTCACTCTTGCGAAACAGGATGAAGTCGAGAGTCGCATCGTGACGCGTGCTGCGCGCGCCGGCGCACCGGCCCGCGCGATGTGGCAGTTGCACCACGGCCCGTTCAGCGCGCGTGATTTTCGGCGTCCTGCGAATGAGAAATGGAGCCTCCTGGTGCAGGGTGTCAATCTGTATCTGCCGGCGGCCGATACGCTGCTGCGACGCTTTGATTTCGTGCCGTACTCGCGCATCGATGACCTGATGATTTCGTATGCGAACGAAGGCGGTGGCGTCGGCCCGCACCTTGATTCGTATGACGTCTTTCTATTGCAGGCGCAAGGCATGCGGCGCTGGCGCATCTCGATGCAAACCGATCGTGCACTGGTCGATGGCGCACCACTGAAAATTCTCAAGCACTTCAAACCTACGGCGGAATATGTGTTGGGGCCAGGGGACATGCTCTATCTGCCGCCGGGCTGCGCGCATGACGGTGTCGCAGTGCACAGTGGGGCGGATGCGTCCAACGGCGAATGCATGACCTACTCCATCGGCTTTCGCGCTCCCTCGGCCCAGGAGCTGGCGCGCGGTTTGCTGGAGCATGCCGCCGAATCCCTTGTGCGCCAAGGCTTCTATGCCGATCCCGCCTTGAAACCAGCTGCCAGAGCGGCTTTCATCGATGATGCCTATGTGAATCAGGCGACGAAGCTGATTGGAAACGTGCGCCCCACGCGCCAGATGATTGAGAGCTTTCTGGGCCAGATGCTCACCGAGCCCAAGCACAACGTGTTCTTCGATCCACCCGCGACACCACTGGGCCAGGCGGCCTTCGCACGCGTGGCGCGCCGGCGCGGTGTGTCATTGGATCTCCGCACGCAGATGCTCTATCGCGGCAAGATCGTGTTCATCAATGGCGAAACAGCGGCGGCGCCGCTGTCGACAGCGCTTGCGCAACTGGCCGATCGGCGCGCGCTCACGGCGGCTGGCGCTGCCCGTGTACGACCCGGCGGCGGCGATGCCAAACTCCTGTACTTTTGGTATACCTGCGGCTGGCTGCACGTGGGCAGCTAGGCGGGCATTTTTTGGCGCCACGAGGAAGCTTCGATCAATGAACCAGGACCACTCCGGGCAACCCGCAGCACCTGCTCCGCTGATACCGACCCCGTCTCCCCTCTCGCCCTCAGGCGAGCCGCCGGCTGAATTGCCGCAACCGCAGCGCATCGAATTGACCAGCAAGGCCGATTTCGCCACCGCCCTCGACGGCGTGATTGGCCTCGCCACGCGTACGCTGCGCATATTCGACCCCACCGCTGCCGACTTCGGCTTCAACAACCCCCGGCGCGAGGAGCAACTGTCGCGTTTCTTGCGCGCAAGACGCACCAACCGCCTGCAGATTGTGGTGCACGATCCGCGCGTGATCCAGCAGGCGTCGCCACGCCTGATGCGTGTGCTGCGCCTGTTCAGCCACGCCATTGCGATTCACCGTACTATCGAGGCGATCCGCTCCATCGATGACGTGCTGGTGATCGCTGACGACCAGCACTGCATTCGCCGCCCCCACCACGAGCGCACGCGCGGCGTCGTGCTGCTGCACGACCCGGTCGAAACACGCGAATGGCTGAATCGCTTCAATGCCATCTGGGAGCAATCGGACCCGTCAGTCAGCGCGACCACCATCGGGCTGTAGCCCACCGCCTGGGCCTGGCCCAACATGCAGTGCCATGTATGCGCAGCATCCACACGAGGACTCACCCCATGCAAACCACCTGGTATTTCGACATCATCTCGCCCTACGCCTACCTGCATTTCAAGCTGCATGACCGCATCGCGTGGCCGGCAGGTGTCACCCCGCAAATCGAGTATGTACCCGTGCTGTTCGCCGGCCTGCTCAAGGCCAACGGCACCAAGGGGCCGGCAGAAATCACCGAGAAGCGCCGCCACACCTACCGCATGTGCGTCTGGTTCGCGCAACAGCACGGCATCCCGTTTCGGCTGCCGCCGGCGCATCCGTTCAATCCGCTCCATGCGCTGCGCCTGCTGATCGGTGCCGGCGCCACGCGCGCGCACATCGAAGCGGTATTCGACTGCGTCTGGAAAGACGGCAAGGATGTCAATGCACCCGCTGTGTTCGCGGGCCTGGCCGCACAACTTGGCATAGCGGATCCGCAGGCCCTGATCGCCGAGCCCGCGGTCAAGCAGCAACTGATCGCCAACACGGAGCGCGCCCTCGCGCGCGGCATCTACGGCGTACCAACCTTCGATACCGGCGAAGAATTGTTCTGGGGCGCCGATACGCTGCCGCTGATGAACGCGTGGCTCGCCGACCCCTTGCTCTTCAAGCAGGGCGAGATGGCGCGCGTCGATCAGATACCCTGGGCTGCCGTTCGCAAGGAAGCCGGCTGACAGCAAGGTCGTAGGCAGTTGCGACGGCGGCACGAAGCAGATCACCAACGAAAAGAAGCAAACTCTGGCCACCATATGAAAAAAGCCCCGCTGCGCGGGGCTTTTTTTGGGCGCTACCGCTTAAATCGCCGCCTCGTTGGTCTCACCGGTGCGGATACGCACCACCTGCTCGACCGTATTGACGAAAATCTTGCCGTCACCGATCTTGCCAGTGCGTGCCGCCTTGATGATGGCGTCGATGCATTGCTGCACATCCTTGTCGGCGACGATCACCTCGACCTTGACCTTGGGCAGAAAATCGACCACATATTCGGCGCCGCGATAAAGCTCGGTGTGGCCTTTCTGGCGACCGAAACCCTTGACCTCGGTGACGGTCAGCCCGGTGATGCCAACTTCGGAGAGCGCTTCGCGCACTTCGTCGAGCTTGAAGGGTTTGAGAACGGCTTCGATCTTTTTCATGCAGGTCTCCTCGGGTGCTATTTGGGGCACTATTTCAGTTCAGTATAGCAATTCACTCGCGCCGTCGGGGGCGGCGCCGCGCCCGCACGCGACGCAGCGGGCGCATGGCGATTCACTCCCGGAACTTGTTGACAATCGGATAACGCCAGTCGCGCCCGAAGGCACGGTGCGTCACCCGCACCCCGACCGGCGACTGGCGCCGCTTGTATTCATTGATGCGGATCAGGCGCACGACCTGCTCGACCGCGTCTTTCGCGATGCCGCTGGCGATGATCTCGGCCGGGCTCTTGTCTTCCTCCACATAGGCGGCGAGGATGGCATCGAGCACGTCGTACTCGGGCAGGCTGTCCTGGTCTTTCTGGTCGGGCCGCAATTCAGCCGAGGGCGGACGCGTGATGATGCGCTCGGGAATGACCTCCTCACCCGCTTTTTCAAGCCGGTTGCGCCACACGCAGAGGCGGTACACCAGGGTTTTGGCGATGTCCTTGATCACGGCAAAACCGCCGGCCATATCGCCGTAGAGCGTGCAATAGCCCACCGCCATTTCGCTCTTGTTGCCGGTGGTGAGCACGATGGAACCGAACTTGTTGGACAGCGCCATCAACAGCGTGCCGCGGATGCGCGCCTGGATGTTTTCTTCGGTCGCATCGAGCGCGCGGCCCTTGAACTCCGCAGCCAGCGCACCGAGGAATTGGTCAAACATCGGCTTGATCGGAATCTCGTCGTAGCGCACGCCGAGGCGCTTGACCATCGCACGCGAGTCGATCCAGGAAATGTCGGCCGTGTATTGCGAGGGCATCATCACCGCACGCACCTTGTCGGCACCGATGGCGTCGACCGCAATGGCCAAGGTCAGCGCCGAATCAACGCCGCCCGACAGGCCGATGATGGCACCTGGAAAGCCGTTTTTACCGATGTAGTCAGCCACGCCGAGCTTGAGCGCGCCATACACCTCGGCCTCAATATTCAAATCGGCATCTACCCGGAAACCCTTGATGGAAGCGGGTTCCAGGGCCGATGCCGTGAGGACGACCGTTTCATGCGCTTCGGCGAAGAGCGGCATTTGCAGTTGCACCCGGCCCAGCGCATCGATGGCAAAGGAGCCGCCGTCGAAGACCAGTTCGTCCTGCGCGCCCACGAGATTGCAGTAGACCACTGGCAGGCCGGTTTCCTTGATGCGCTCATTGACCACGCTGTAACGCGTGGCCGATTTTTTCATGTGATAGGGCGAGGCATTGAGCACCAGCAGGGCCTGTGCGCCCGCTGCCTTGGCGGCACTCGCCGCCTTGGCATCCCAGGCGTCCGGGCGCGACGCGAGCATGCCCTTCAATTGGTCGAGCGAGGGTTCGGGGCGGGTGGTCAGCGGCCCGAGATTGCCCCAGATGTCTTCGCAAATCAGGATGCCAAGCTGCATGCCCTCGACATCAATCACCAAGGGCGTGTCACCCGGCGTGAAGTAGCGCTGCTCGTCAAACACGGTGTAGTTGGGCAGGTTGCGCTTGCGGTAGACCGCGTTAATGCGCCCCTCCTTCAACACCGCCGCAGCGTTGTAACGCAGCATGCCGGCCTTCTCGGGGAAACCCGCAATCACCGTGAGGCCCGGGGCTGCCGCCTGCAGTTCAGCGGCGAGTTGCGCCAGCCGTGACGCGCACGCATCAAGAAACCCCTCGCGCAGCAGCAAATCCTCGGGCGGGTAGCCGCACAAGGCCAATTCGGGCGTGAGCAACACGTGGGCGCCCTGGCTTGCCGCACGGCGCGCGGCATCGACAATCTTCGCGCTATTGCCAGCCAGATCACCGACGGTGCAGTTGATCTGCGCGAGGCCGGTCACGATTTTCACCGGCAGGCGCATGAGGCTATCATCCATAAAACTGTCTGTGTGCGCGTTGACTGCGCTGCGGGTTCGACACAACGCCGATTATCTCATTCGACTGCATTGCCCTTGCCCACTCTCAAGATTCTCGATTCCATCGCGTCGATTGCCCCAGTTGACTGGAATGCGCTCACCCACCAGCACCCCTTGCTGCGCCACGAATTCCTGCATGCCCTGCACGAAACCGGTTGTGCGAGCGAAAGCGCCGGCTGGACCCCGCAATACCTGACGATCTGGGAGGACAGCGCCGACACCGACGCAAGCCAATTCGCCGGCGCCATGCCGCTGTACGTCAAGACCAACTCCTACGGCGAGTACGTGTTTGACTGGGCCTGGGCCGATGCCTACCAGCGCCACGGCCTTGACTACTACCCCAAATTTTTGTCGGCGATTCCGTTCACACCCTGCACCGGCACGCGCATCCTGGCGCGCGACGATGCCACCCGCAAGGCCTTGGTGCAAGCCGCTCTTGGCCTCGCGGGCGAGGCGCCGGTGTCCTCCCTGCACGTGCTGTTTCCGCTGGAGGACGAAGCGCAACTGCTGGCGAAAGCCGGCATGATGCTGCGCCGCTCGGTGCAATTTCACTGGCGCAATCAGGGCTATGCGGATTTCGATGCGTTCCTGGCGACCATGTCGCACGACAAGCGCAAGAAGATCAAACAGGAGCGCCGCAAGGTGCGCGACGCCGGCATCGTGTTTCGCCACATCGAAGGCGGCGCCATCACCCCCGAATTGTGGCGCTTCTGGGCCAGATGCTACGGCCACACCTATCGCGCGCATCACTCGACGCCCTACCTCAACCTGCGCTTCTTTGAACGCATCGGCGCATGCATGCCGGAGAACTTGTTGCTGGTCGTCGGCAGCATGCAGGGGGACGACGTGTGCGCGTCGCTCTGCATCCACAACGGCGAGACACTCTACGGTCGTTACTGGGGCGCCATCGGCTACTCCCCCGGCCTGCATTTCGAGACCTGCTATTACCAGCCGCTTGAGTTCTGCATTGCGCGGGGCATTCAATTATTTGAAGGGGGTGCGCAGGGCGAACACAAACTCGCACGCGGCTTTCTGCCGGTCGAGACGGTGTCGGCGCATTGGCTCAAGCATCCGCAGTTCGCCGATGCAGTGGAAAACTTTCTCCAGCGCGAGGAAGCCGGCATCCACCGCTACGTCAACGAATTGAGCGACCATAGCCCGTTCAAGGCGCAAACCGCGTGAAACCTGTCAGCATTGGTGCAGTCCAATGCGTTATGGGCTGATCCACTCAGGAGGTGACATGACTCGTTCCCGGCTGATTTCTCTTTTCACCCCGTCCGCGCTGCTCGGCCCCCTGCTCGCCGCCCTCCTAAGCCTTGGTGGCTGCGCCTCCACGCAGCACAATGGCCTCGTCACGCGCCTCACGCCTGCAGACCTCGCCCGTCTCACGCCGCCACCCAACCCGAAGCTGCCTCTGAGTGAAGTCATTGCGCTGGCGAAATCTGCGCTGCCACCCGACGCCATCATCAAGAACCTGCAGGACACCGGCAGCTTCTATAACCTCAACGCGCAGCAGATTGTCGACCTCAGCAAACAGGGGGTAGATCAACGTGTCATCGATCATCTGGTAGACGCGCAGGAAAAAGCGCGCCAGGCCACCCTGCTGACAGAGCTCGCCGACCGTGACGCCAAGGCTGCACAAGACCTTGAGCGAGAGCGCAATCGCCGTCGCACGCTGCAGCACCAGTACCACTACAGCGCCTGGCCGCATGGCTACGGCGGCTTCGGCGGCGCCTGGAGTCCACGCTTCGGCTTCGGGGGCAGCATCGGCTCGCCCTACTACTACGATCCGTTTTTCAGAGCCTGGCGGCCACGCTGGTAGGCAGGGTGAACGCCTGACCAACGCCTGCGTCAGCCGGACAGGAAGGCCGGCGTAGGCGTCAAACCCGGTCTGATCACCGGGCGAATCCGTTCCACTTCCTGACGCGGAGCCTCGGCAGTGGGGGCAGCGAGAGTCTGTTCGATCCATGCACTGGTGGGCTGCCATTCGGGCAGATATGCCTCCACCTTGTGTTGGGGAAAATCAAAAATCGACAACCCCTGCTCGAGGCAACGGGCATACATCTGCGCTTCCTTGATGGTACCCAGATGATGCAGGTTCAAGCCTTCGGCCCATGCGAGCAGCAAGGCGCCATTGCGGGTCCGCCCGTCGATCCGCATGCCGATGCTGGCTAGCCGGCATTTGCCAAGCGCCACGCGCGGAAAAGTGCGCAGCTCCTTGACGCAATCGGCGGCAGCCTGACGGTCGAACAATGACGGCGTGCTGGGAATCAGGATCGCATCGGCGTACTGCGCCACCTTCATCAGGCCAATGCCCTGAAAGCCGCCGGGGGTATCAAGCACCACGTGCTTCACACCGGCCGGCGGACGGGCAAAATTGCGCTCATCAATGGTCCAGCCTTGAATCCTTGGTTGGGTCTCAGGGCGCAAGCCAAGCCACAGGCGCGAGGACTGCTGGCGGTCGACGTCGCCAAGCATCACCTCGTGACCGCGCTGCGACAAGTAGCACGCAATATGGGTGGCGAGTGTCGATTTACCCGACCCGCCCTTGCGATTGACCACCGCAATCACTGCCATGAATGCACCGCCCCACTAGAGCGACGGGACGTCCATCCCCGCCATGAGAAGCTAACCATACCCTCAAATTAGGTCAAATGTCCAGTATTTTCAGCAAGTTGGCAATTTAACCTTGAAATTACTGCAACATTTTGCTGCGCCGCGTACGACACGACCAGCACTCCGTGGATTGATGCGCAACAGCGGCGGCAGCGAGTGGCCTTCGAGGATGCGGGTCGGAATCGCCTGGCCGAGCGCGTCAAGAAAGGTCGGTACCATATCGATCGATTCGACCAGTTCGTCGCACACCGTACCGCGCCTGTGCCAGGTCACGGCCGGCGGCGCCGTGCTGGTGCGGCCCGACGCGCACGTGGCTTGGCGCACGATCGACCTGCCGGCCAATCCGCTGCGCGCGCTCAAGGCCGCGCTGGCGAAAATCCTGTGCCGCTGACGCGCCCGATACAATGCACCCGCGCCGCGCCTGACCTCTTCACCTGACAGCCGCACTGCCTCTCGCGCCAGACCTCCCATCCCAAATTGAAAGCACCCTCGCCATGCTGAAGTTTTATTACAACGCCGCTCCGAACCCGATGAAGGTCGCCCTGCTGCTCGAAGAGCTTGGACTGCCCTATGAAGCCGTGCCGGTCGACACGCGCAAGGGCGAGCAGCACAGCGCCGACTATCTCAAGATCAACCCGAACGGCAAGGTGCCCGTGATCGTCGATGGCGACGTGCGCGTATTCGACAGCAACGGCATCCTCCTCTACCTGGCTGACCGCGCCCGGCGTTTCGTGCCCACCGATGCGGCGAGCGCCGCGCGCGGCAACATGATTTCGTGGCTGATGTTCATCGCCAC
>JANLTL010000312.1:0-6322 GCA_031362905.1 Burkholderiales bacterium
TGAACCGGAAACAGGCGGACGTAGTCGTCCATCCGTTCATTCATGTGGCTGTAGAAGCGCGCAAACGGTGTGAGGTATTCGCGGATTTTTTGCTGCTGGTCAACCGTCTTGTTGAGCAGGCGCTCGGCGATGACGAATTTCAGGTCTTGCTGGGCGAGCAATACCTGGACGAAGCGGTCGCGAATGCGCCGCAGACTATCGGCCACAAACTCGAAACTTGCGCTGTCAAAAATAGCTTCCTGCACGCCCGCGATGAAGCGAAAGCGCGTGTTCTTGCAGATCTCGCCGATCTCGCGCAGGAACGACAGGTCGTAAATCAGATCGCTGCCCTTGCGGGAGCGCAGATATTCGAGAAACTCGTCGACCACCAACAACAGGCCCTGGTCGGGATATTTCTGCGCGAAAGCCTCCATCATGGCTTCCAGGGAATCCTTGGAATTGGTGACGGCATTTGAGGCCGGGAACTTGAACTCGATACCCTGGCTTGCGAGGAAGGATTCAAGCTCGTGCGTGATGATGTCGCGCAACGCCATTTGGCTTGAAATCTCGATGCGATGCACCTTGAACTTGCCGGCGATCTGCCCGGCGGCGACGGCCACCTTGGGGTGGCGCACATGCTCGACGTACTTCGCGTCTTCAGCCAGCAGCGAGATTACCGACATCAAGTGGGACTTGCCGGTGCCGTAGTTGCCGACAATCAGTTGCGCCTTGTTGTCTGCGGGTTCGTCGAACTGAAGCTGATTGAAAATGACCGCATTGATGCGCTCGGCCATCTCATTGGAAATCACATAGTTCTTGACGAGGCGCAGGGCTTCGTCCTGCTGAATTGCAAGGCGTAACTGAACGACTGATTCAATCGGATCAAATCGAATGATGTCGCCATAACGCATGAGTCAGTTTCCTTGGGCGTTCATATTGTTCAAGTCAACGACAACGGCGGAGTCGAGCGGAAACTCGCGGTAATCGGCGTGTTCAGATGTGCCGTAGATCAACTTGCTGTTTTTGTATTCCCCGCACCAGGCGACCACCAAGGGTGCATGCTGGCCGATCACTCTGAATCGTTCTACAAAGTTTAGCTTAAGGTCTCTGGACAACAGCAGCTCGGTGTTGTCAGCCAGCCACGCGCCTGCAGCGCGAGCAGGCAACAAGTTAGTCAGTTGAGTCGGGGCGTCAAATGGGCGTGATGCGGCCGGCTGGTTTGCAAGCAGCGTGGTCAGATCACGATTGATGTTGATGTACTGGCAATTGGGCCGCGCATTTGCGAGTGCTTGCAAGAGCTTCGTTTTACCCATGCCCGGCTGGCCGACCAGCCAGACAACGCGGGTCCGAAGCGATTCGGTGGCGTCCAGCGCATTCAGAAGAACCTCCAGCGGTGACAGCACCAAATTCATCGTTCCGCCGCTAGCGCACTTGCCTCGAACGCGAGGCCAAAGGCAATATTTGGATGTGTGAACACAGGGGCCATCATTGCATTTTTTGTCAGGGGCTCGATGCGCAAAGTCTACCTGTCTTGAATGGCCAAATCGAGGATCAGCCTGAGAGCCGCTCCCACCATGGCTTTCGGAAGATAAAGCCTGAAGAGCTTCATCCACCAACGGTTTCAGCCTGCTACTTATTTTATTCTTTTGAGCAGATCGTCCAGATGCTCGTAATTGGAATAGGCGATCACCAGCTTGCCGCCCTTGCGCGCGGCCTGGATCTTGACGGTGGTGCCGAGGCGCTCTGAGAGTTCTTCTTCGAGGCGCTGGGTGTCTTTGCTGTTTTTCGCAGCGGCTTTTTTCTTGCCGCCGGATGCACTGGACTTGCCACTCAACAGATGGTGCGCGAGTGTTTCGGCGGCGCGCACTGACAGGCCCTTGTCCTTGATCTCGCGCGCAGCCTGCAATTGCTTTGCGGCATCAAGCGGCAACAACGCGCGCGCGTGGCCCATATCGAGATCGCCTGCGTGCAGCATGTCCTGCACCGGCTTGGGGAGCTGCAAGAGGCGCAGCAGATTGGTGGCAGCGCTGCGCGAACGGCCCACCGCTTGTGCGGCTTGTTCGTGCGTCATGCTGAACTCATCGACCAGGCGCTTGATGCCTTGCGCTTCTTCGAGGGCGTTGAGGTCTTCGCGCTGGATGTTTTCGATCAGCGCAATGGCGAGCGCGGCTTCGTCGGGCACGTCGCGCAGCGCGACCGGCACTTCGTTGAGCCCGGCGATTTGCGCGGCGCGAAAACGCCGTTCGCCTGCGAGGATTTCGTATTTGTCGCTCTGCGGGCCACCCACCTTGCGCACCAGGATCGGCTGGATGATGCCTTGCGCCTTGATCGACTCGGCCAACTCGTTGAGTGATGCGGCATCCATGCGCGTGCGCGGCTGGTATTTGCCCGGCTGCAGCTTGGTGACGGGCAGCGACGTGAGGGTGTCGGCGGCGCTTGCGTCGGTGCGGTCGGATTCGGCGTTGCCGGCTAGCAGCGCATCGAGGCCGCGACCGAGGCCGCGAACTTTGTTTTTGGGGGCCATTGGCGTGGGTGGGCTTAGTAAGTTTTAACGCGCTCAATCATTTCAGCGGCAAATTGCAGATAGGCCACCGCGCCCTTCGAGGCCTTGTCGAAGGTCACGCCGGGCTGCCCGTAAGACGGCGCTTCGGCGAGGCGGATGTTGCGCGGAATGATCGCCTTGAACACCTTGTCGCCAAAGTGTTGCTCCAACTGCGCCGACACCTGCAACGACAGCGTCGCGCGCGGGTCGAACATCACGCGCAGCAGGCCGATGATCTTGAGATCCTTGTTCAGATTGGCGTGCACCTTCTTGATCGTGTTGACCAGATCGGTGAGACCTTCGAGCGCAAAGTACTCGCACTGCATCGGGATGATCACGCCGTGCGCCGCGCACAGGCCGTTGAGCGTAAGCATCGAGAGCGATGGCGGGCAGTCAATCAGGATGAAATCGTATTCGTTGCCGACGATGGCAAGCGCTTGTTTGAGGCGCGTTTCGCGATGGTCTACATCGACCAGTTCGACTTCCGCGCCGGCCAGTTCGCGATTGGCCGGCAGCACGTGATAGCCGTGTTCGGTGACGGCGCGCGCACCGGCGACGTCGACGGATTCGAGCAGCACTTGATACACGCTCTGCGCGAGCTTGCGTTTGTCGACGCCGGAACCCATGGTGGCGTTGCCCTGCGGGTCAAGGTCGACGAGGAGCGTGCGCTGGCCTTGCGCAGCGAGGGCGGCGGCGAGATTGACCGTCGTTGTGGTCTTGCCGACGCCGCCCTTTTGATTGGCTACAGCGAATATGTGCGCCATGGTTGCTCGCTCCGTGTGCTTTGTAGCTCGGTTGCCTGGGCCGCGCGCGACCTTAGGCGCGCTTTAGCAGTACGAGATGCCGCGCTGCTTCCAGCCCCGGCACCTTGAGCGGGATCACTTGTTCGAGCCTGCACTCGGGCGGCAATTGCGCAATCTCTTCATGCGGATGCACGCCCTTCATCGCCAGCCACACTGCGTCAGGAGCGGCCACCGGGGCAGTGAGATGAAAAAATTCATACAAATCAGAAAACGCACGCGACACGATCTGCCCGTATTTGACCGGTGGCTCCCAGGCTTCAACACGCTCGCCGCTCACGTCCAGATTGGTCAGCTTGAGTTCGGCTTTGGCTTGGCGCAGAAACGCCGCTTTCTTGTGGTTGGAGTCGAGCGCCGTGATCTTGAGGTCAGGCAAGGCAGCGGCGGCCCAGATCGCCACGGGAATTGACGGCAATCCGCCGCCCGCGCCGACGTCGATCAGGTTGCCGGGTTTGAGATAGCGCACGATGGCGAGTGAATCGAGCAAATGCGCGCTCACCATCGCTTCCGGGTCGCGGATGGCGGTGAGGTTGTAGGTGCCATTCCACTTGGCGAGCAGCGCGATGTAGGCGTTGAGCTTGTCGCGGGCGTCGCACGGGAGGGCGAGACCCATTTTGTCGAGGCCGGCGTCGAGATTTGCATTGGTTGACGCTGCGCTACTGACGGTGATGTCGACTTTGGCCGCTGGGTTAGCTTTGGCCGGCGCGCTTGCTGTGTTCATGCTGCGATTCCTTCTTGCGCGAACTTGACGCCGCGCCTTTTGAGATGCACCAGCAACAACGCAATCGCTGCCGGCGTAATGCCCTGAATGCGCGATGCCTGCCCGATGGTTTGCGGGCGCTGCTGGGTGAGTTTGGTTTGCGCTTCGCGCGTCAATCCGCGCACCTGGGCGTAATCGAGATCGTCGGGCAGCACGGCGTTTTCCTGCCCGGCCTGGCGCTCAACTTCTTCAGCCTGACGGGTGATGTAGCCCTGGTATTTGGCGCGGACTTCGATTTGGCCGATCACTTGGGCAGCGATGTCGGCATCGAACTGGCCGGGGCCGATTGAGGTCGCGGCGGTGCCCCCAGCAGCGTTGCCAAACACCATGCCAGTAACACCGGCATAGTCCACCGACGGGCGTTTGAGCAGATCGAGCAAATTGTGCTCACGCTCGATCATGGTTCCCAAGACCCGCTCTGACTCTTGTTTACCGAGGATGTGAGGGTTTACCCACGTCGATTTGAGACGCTCTTCTTCGCGCGCCACGGCGTCGCGTTTACGGCAATAAAAATCCCAACGCACATCGTCCACGCAGCCAAGTTGGCGGCCAATTTCGGTGAGGCGGGCGTCGGCGTTGTCTTCGCGCAGACTCAGTCGAAACTCGGCGCGGCTGGTGAACATGCGGTAGGGCTCGGCAACGCCGCGCGTGATGAGGTCGTCGACCAGCACGCCCAGATAGGCTTCGCTGCGCTTCGGACACCAGGCGTCGCGCCCCTGGACTTGCAGCGCGGCGTTGAGGCCCGCGAGCAGGCCCTGGGCGGCCGCTTCTTCGTAACCGGTAGTGCCATTGATCTGGCCGGCGAAAAACAGCCCGGCGATGGATTTGGTCTCCAGCGAGGCTTTGAGGGCGCGCGGGTCGTAGTAGTCATATTCAATCGCATAGCCGGGGCGCAAAATCTGCGCGCGCGCGCAGCCTTGCATCGAGCGCACCAGCGCCAGCTGCACGTCAAACGGCAGACTGGTCGAGATGCCGTTGGGATAAATCTCGTTGGTCGTGAGGCCCTCTGGCTCCAGAAAAATCTGGTGGCTCGATTTGTCGGCAAAGCGGTGAATCTTGTCTTCGATACTCGGGCAATAGCGCGGCCCGACGCCTTCGATCACGCCGGTGAACATGGGCGAGCGGTCGAGGCCGCCACGAATGATGTCGTGGGTCTGCTGGTTGGTGTGCGTAACCCAGCATGGCAGCTGGCGCGGGTGCATATCGGCACGGCCGAGGAAGGAGAACACCGGCACCGGGTCGTCGCCCGGCTGCACTGCGAGTTTGGAGAAATCGATGGTGCTGCCGTCGAGGCGCGGTGGCGTACCGGTTTTCAGGCGGCCTTGCGGAAGCTTCAGTTCCTTGAGCCGCGCGCCAAGCGACTTGGCGGGCGGGTCGCCCGCGCGCCCCGCTTCGTAATGGGTGAGGCCGACGTGGATCAGACCGGAGAGAAACGTCCCCGCCGTCAACACTACAGTGCGGCCCTTGAATGCGATGCCCAGCTGGGTGACCGCACCGGTCACGCGTTCGGCCCCATCGATGGTCTCGACGATCAGGTCATCGCACGCTTGCTGAAACAAGGTGAGATTGGGCTGGTTTTCCAGACGCGAGCGAATCGCCTGTTTGTACAACACGCGGTCAGCCTGCGCGCGAGTCGCGCGCACGGCCGGGCCTTTGCTTGAATTGAGGATGCGGAACTGAATACCCGCTTCGTCGGTTGCCAGTGCCATCGCGCCACCCAGGGCGTCGACTTCCTTGACCAGGTGCCCCTTGCCGATGCCGCCGATCGAAGGGTTGCAGCTCATCGCCCCGAGGGTTTCGAGGTTGTGCGTCAACAGCAGCGTCTTGGCACCCATGCGCGCCGCCACCAGCGCCGCTTCGCTGCCCGCGTGACCACCGCCGACGACGATCACATCGTAGATATCGGGGTGGGTGTAGGTGACGCCGGTAGCCATGGCTCAGAAGACAGATTTTGGGGCAGATCGGGGAGCGCGATTATACCCGCGCGCCTTTGTAAAGAAGGGGAAGAAGGGGGAAGAAGGGGAAACACGGCGCACCGCGCGCGCCGGCGTGGCTCCGCGGTACGAAGCTGTTTCACGTGAAACAAAGCGGAGCCGTGCTCGCGCCAGACCTCGTCCAGCGCCGCCAAGGGCGCGGTTGTTGCGTGTGAAACGCCGGGCGGGATCGGACTAAATTCAGCGCGTTCCGAGGCCCGCCCCGCCATTCTTCATGGCAATGCGCTGCTTGGTATCGACCGCCTTG
>JANLTL010000322.1:0-5733 GCA_031362905.1 Burkholderiales bacterium
CACCCAGCGCGCGCGCTCGGCGGAGAAGCGCAGGCTGGCCCACTCCACTTTTTTGCCGGCGAAGATGCCGTAGCCGGCGCCGAGCACTTCGTCCAGTTCGGCATCCGGCACTTCAATCGCCGCCTTGTCGAGCACGCGCACTGCCCGCATCGCGTCGACGCTGAAACTGCGCAGGCCGCGTCGCAGGTGGCACCAGGCATCGAGGTACCAGTTGTCGCGATAGTGGATCAGACGCTGCGGCGAGACTTCGCGCTGCAAGGTTTCGTCGCGGCCGCGGCCGTGGTAGTCGATCACCAGCCGCAGGCGCCGCAGCAATGCCGACCCCACCGCCTGGAAATGCGGCAGTTGCAGGCGGCGCGCGCCGACGGTTTGCACGCGGATGCGCCGCGCCAGGTCGGCCGCATTGCCGGTGCCGTCGCCGAGAATCTGCGTCAGGCGTTTGGTGAGCGGCTCGATGTGGCGGCCGAGCAGGCCATCGGCTTCGAGGTGCGAGAGCAGATGCTGCATCGTCAGCAGCGCGTGGATTTCCTCGGCGCTGAGCCACAGGTTGGGAATTTCGTATTGGGTACCGGCGCCGCGATCGCTTTGGTCGAGGCGCCAGCCGCCGCCGTCGCGGTCGAACACCACCGGCATGTTCATGCGGTCGCGCAGGTGGGCGAGGTCGCGCTTGAGGGTGGCGGGCGAGACGCCCAGTTCATCGAGCAGGCGCTGCTTGCCGAGGCACTTGCCCAAGGCCAGGAGGTGGTGAATCTTGTAGAGGCGTTCCGTCTGCGACACGGCGGCTCCGGAGAATGCAAATGTGTGACGGGGATGCGGAACGATCAACGCACCGCCGGAAAGCCGGAATTACCAATCCAACTGATCCCCAGTCAATCCCAGCGCCACCGCCAGTTTGTCGCGTGATGCCTTGCGCAATTTTGCGCCCGCAACTTCAAATTGCGCCACCGCTGCCTGTGTCACATCCATGCGCTTCGCAACAGCGGCCTGGGTAAGACCCAAGTGCTCGCGCCATGCGCGCGCGGCGCTCCAGCCCTTGTCGAAGGCAAGGTTCACTACTTCATTTGGCACCAGCGCATTCGCCTGCTGATATTTTTTGACGAACTGCGCATAGGGCATGACAACAAAGGCGGGCTTGCCGTTTGGTCCCATGATGGTCTGGAAATCAATACGTGCGTTCATTGCGCTTCCTCACTTCCTCAATGCTGACGATGCGCACTGCACCGTCGAATTCAAAAAATACGCGATAACCGCCAACGCGCAAGCGATACGAATACTCGTGGTTCACCAACGCCGTGACATTGCGCGCTTGCTTCAAGTCCGCCAATTCGGATGACACAGCGGTACGAATTTCGCCACTCGTCCGATCCGGCAATTTGCGCAGTTGCCGCAAGGCTTTGGATTGCCAGGCAATCGTGTTCATAAGTTATGATAAGTTTCAATAAGTTATTAGTCAAGCGGGCTGCCTGATTTTGGCTGATCGGCCTGTGCAAGCGCCCAGAGCACACTCTCTCGCACCAGCACAGATTCGTGATTGGCATGCCCCTGCAAGCCTTGGTGGATGCGGCTCCTGGCGGCATCATCTTGTAAACCCGCTCCTGGCGCGGCTCGCAGGGCATTACCCAATGCAATGGCGATGTTGGACAGCCACTTCGCATAGCCGATGCGCAATATCGCGCTGCCCGCCATGCGCGAGTTGAAGTCCGTTTCGCTCCACGCGAACAGATCGAGCAATGACGCGCTGTCGAGTCCGTTGCGCACTTTCACGAAGTCCGGCTCCGCCGCTGCCTGAGCAAATTTGTTCCACGGGCACACGAGTTGGCAGTCGTCACAGCCGTAGATGCGATTGCCGATCAATGGCCGGAATTCTTCGGGGATCACGCCCTTGAGTTCGATGGTGAGATACGAGATGCAGCGCCGCGCATCGACTTTGTAGGGGCCGGTAATGGCTCCGGTCGGGCAGGCGCCTTTGCAGGCGAAGCATTGGCCGCAATGATCGGTCACCGCCGCATCCGGCGGCAGCGCGAGGCTGGTGTAAATCTCGCCGAGAAAGAAGAAGGAGCCGGCGGAGCGGTCGAGCAGCAGGGTGTGTTTGCCGCGCCAGCCAAGGCCGCTTTTTTCGGCGAGGGCGACTTCCATCACAGGCGCGGAGTCGGTGAAGGGGCGATGAATGGCTTTACCGCCTTGCGGGGCAAGCTCTGCGTCGATGCGCTCGCCAAGCGCACGCAGCTTGTTGCGCACTACCTTGTGATAGTCGCGGCCACGCGCGTAGACCGAGACGTAGGCTTGAGTGGGTTGACCGAGCGCCTCGCTCAATGCCTCAACCGGTGTCGAGAGGTAGTTGATGCGCGCAGTGATGACGGTGCAGGTGCCCGGAAACAACGACGCAGGCTGCGCGCGCAGACCCGTGCCACCGCTGCTTGCCGGGCCATGGCGCGCCATATAATCCATCTCGCCGTGAAACCCCGCGCGCAGCCATGCGGCGAGGCCCGCCTCCGCGTCACGCAGGTCGATGTCAGCAAAACCGATGGCGTCGAACCCCAGCGCCGCTCCCTGCATGCGAATGCGCTCCTTGAGTTCCAACGCCCCGGCTTCTGTCAATGTCATCCGGCCATCATACGCAATTCGATCGGCTGATCGATCTTCCACACGAGGCCGCCACGCTGGCGCTCGGCGCGGCACTCGCACGCGTGCTGCAGCCCGGCCTCGTGATTCATCTGCACGGCGACCTTGGCATGGGCAAGACCACGCTCACGCGCGGCCTGCTGCGTGCGCTCGGATACACCGGCGCGGTGAAGAGCCCGACCTACACACTGGTTGAACTTTACGTAATTTCTGGGTATAGTGTGTATCACTTTGATTTTTATAGGTTCAATAGCCCGCAAGAATGGTACGATGCGGGCTTGGAAGAACACTTCGACGGGCAATCGATCTGCATTATCGAGTGGCCCGAGAAGTCCGGTGGCTTGAGCCCCGCCCCGGATATCGAGATTGAACTGGTTGCCCACGGAGATGCACGCAGAGTTTCGTTAAAGGGAAGCAGCGAAGCCGGCACATCATGCTTAAGCGCACTGCCCATGTCATCCCCTCCCAGCACGCACTAAACGCGTGTGATGGCAGCCCTTCCGCTGATCACCTGGCATCACCACAGTTCACCACGACGCCGCCCGCTGCGCAGTTTAGTCGCCGCCATTTTCTTTCCTGTTCTGGCGCGCTGCTCTTCGCTGCCTCGTCGCCCCTGTTTGCACAAGCCTCCTCGATCGTTGCCGTGCGGGTATGGCCGGCCAGGGACTACACCCGCGTCACCCTCGAACTTGAAACGCCGCTGAAGTTTTCACATCAGGTGCTGCGCGCACCGGACCGTCTCGTGGTCGATATCGAAGACCTGGAACTCTCTGGCAAGCTCAGGGAACTGGTCGCGAAGATCAACCCCAACGACCCCTACATCGGCAGCGTGCGCGCGGGGCAGTTCAAACCGCGTGTGGTGCGCCTGGTGTTCGATCTCAAGGCAGAAATCAATCCGCAGGTGTTCGCGCTCAAGCCGGTCGGTGAATACGGCCATCGTCTTGTGCTGGATCTCTATCCGCTCAATGCGCCTGACCCCTTGATGGCGCTGCTCGACAAAAAGGAAATTCCGCCAGACGTCATGCCGCGCATGGAGGACAGAGCGGCAGCGGAGTTGGCCAGGAGCCAAGGCAATCAGGGTACTCAGCCGGGCACAAGTGCATCTGCAAAGGGTGATCCCAAGCACGCGCCAAAACCCGACACAAGGTCCGACAACAAAGGCGACGCTCGTGCAGATGTCAGGAACGATTCGCGCAGCGATGGCAAGAACGACGCTGAACCAAAACCTGCTGATGGCAAACCCGCCGATGCCAAAGCGGCGGGCGCAAAAAAATCCGATGCCGGTGACAAACAACCAGGGAGAATGGGCGAGCCGCGCGAACCCAAGGGCGATGCAAAGCCTGTGGTCGCGCGGCTCGTGACCATCGCCCTCGACCCCGGCCACGGCGGTGAAGACCCGGGCGCAGTGGGGCGGCGCGGCACCTACGAGAAAAACGTCACGCTTGCGGTGGCCAAACGCCTCAAGGAAAAAATCGACGCCGAGCCCAATATGCGCACCATGCTTACGCGCGACTCGGACTACTTTGTGCCGCTGCATGTGCGCATGCAAAAGGCACGGCGGGTGCAGGCCGATTTGTTCGTTTCGATTCACGCCGACGCGTGGATCAAACCGACGGCCAAAGGCTCGTCCGTGTTTGCGCTCTCGGAGAAGGGCGCGACCTCATCGGCCGCCGGCTGGCTGGCGAAAAAGGAAAACGATGCAGATCTGATCGGTGGCGTCAATCTTGGCACTCACGACAAGGACCTCGCCAAGGTGCTGCTCGATCTCTCAACCACGGCACAGATCAACGACTCATTGAAGCTCGGCCGTCAGGTGCTGCTCGAACTCGGCGGCATCAACTCACTGCACAAAGCCCATGTCGAGCAGGCTGGCTTTGCGGTGTTGAAGGCGCCTGACATTCCGTCGATCCTGATCGAGACCGCGTTCATCAGCAACCCGGACGAAGAGAAACGCCTCAACAACGAGGCCTATCAGGACCAGATGGCGACTGCGATCCTCAAGGGAATTCGCACCTATTTCTCGAAAAATCCGCCTCTTGCCAAGTCTAGAATGGCGTCGCTGGATGACGCCGCATCCAGACGCGACTGATTTCCGACCGGCACCACCTGCGCAGGTCCTGCCGGTTCAGCCGGCGTTCAGCTGGCCTGAGCGCGGTCTGCCGAGCGCCGTGCATTGCGCGCTGCAAACAATTCTCCCCGTTGCGGAAGGGTCGACATTCGACCATGTCGTTCACCTTGCTCAAGCAGATGCATCAAGGTCCAGTCAATCAACGCACACTGCTGCTCGTAGTTTTCCTGCCCGACCGTGAGGCCGTCAGGCGGCGGGAGGGCGAGAAACGCGTCCGCTTCGCCCGCGTCGGTCACGATGCGCATGCCGGCACGCTTGGCAATGCGGTGAATTGCCTCATTCTCGCGCAGGCTGTGCATGAAGAGTTCGGCAATCCCGTTGTTGCGGGCGTGCAAGGCGGCACGGTCAAACAGCAATCCGCCAATCCCTGCGCCACGCGCGTGGCTTAGCACCGACAGGCCGACTTCTGCGGCGCCGCGCCACATTGCCAGGTGTGCGACACCGTCGAGTTCGAGCGCGACGCCGAACACGGCAAACAGCGCTCCCGCAGTGAAATCGAGTTTGTCGCAGTAGGCGCGAATGCCGGCGTCATCGAGGGCCGCACTGAAGCGCATTCTCCGGTCCTCGGCATCGAGGCGCAGGAAGTGGCGGTAGATTCGCTCGCGATCACCGAGCGTCAGTTGATGCACCAGTTTTGCCATGATTCACTCCATTGTGTGAGTGACCCGGCTGCGCGAAATCATCTTTTTGAGACGAAGCCGCAACCGCGTCTTGACTCATATTGCTGTGATGCAGCATACGCTTAATACCCTGACTTTTATGGAGCGCATCGTCTAATTTGGATGCTTGCCTGTTGCATTGCAGCAACACCCTTGGCTCCTGCCTCCGCCGAAGCAGTCCGTGCCATTTGACAGACGCATGAGACGACTCCACAATGCTGTCATGAATATTGATCGCGTTCGCCGCACTGCACGACGCCTTGCCCGCCGCCTGGAGCGAGCCGCAGGCTGGCGCGCGCGACGATGATCGGCTGAAGCCCCCCT
>JANLTL010000337.1:0-16764 GCA_031362905.1 Burkholderiales bacterium
ATCCGCAAACGCGAAAACCTGCTGGCCGCCTGAAGGAGTCAGCCATGGCCAAAGCGATACGGTTTTACGCCACCGGCGGTGCGGAAGTATTGCGTCTGGAAAACGTCGAGGTGGGGGAGCCCGGCCCAGGCGAGGCGCGGGTGCGGCATGCCGCCATCGCCGTCAACTTCATCGACATCTACTTTCGCACCGGGCGCTACCCCGCAGCTTTGCCGAGCGGGCTGGGCTCGGATGCAGTGGGTGTGGTCGAAGCCATTGGCGCGGGCGTGACCGATATCGCGGTTGGCGACCGGGTCGGTTACATGCTCGGCCCGCAAGGTGCGTATGCCGATGCGCGGGTGATGCCGGCCGCAGTGCTGATCCGCCTGCCGGACGGCGTGACGGACCGCACTGCAGCCACGCTGATCATGAAGGGGCTGACGGTGCAGTATTTGTTCCGCCAGGTCTATGCGCTCAAGGGCGGCGAGACCATCCTTTATCACGCTGCTGCCGGTGGTGTCGGTCTGCTTGCCTGCCAATGGGCGCGTGCGATCGGTGTCACGATGATAGGCACGGTGAGCTCTGACGAAAAGGCCGAACTGGCGCGCGCCAATGGCTGTGCGCACACCATCGTGTATACACGCGAAGATGTCGCCAAACGGGTACGCGACATCACCGGGGGCAAGGGCGTGCCGGTCGTGTATGACTCGGTCGGCAAGGACACGCTGCAGGCATCGCTAGACAGCCTGGCAGTGCGCGGCACGCTGGTGAGCAACGGCACCAGCTCCGGCCCGGTGGTGATCGACACCATGCAGCTTGCCGCCAAGGGATCGCTTTGGGTCACGCGGCCAGCGATGATGCATTATGCGCAGCCGCGCGCGCATTTGCTGGACATGGCTGACGAATTGTTTGGTTTGGTGTTGTCCGGCAAGATCGTCAGCGAGCCGCGCCAGATATTTGCGCTCGAGCAAGCTGCCGATGCGCACCGCGCGCTCGAATCGCGCGCCACCAGCGGCGCAACCATCCTGGTGCCGTGATTCCTGGGGCGGATTGTTTGAGGGGAGTGGAAGCGCAATCTGGTGCAATCATGCAACTCAGAGATCAATTGGCACTATTGCCCCTGCACGACGACATAGTGCCCTTCGATCTCGCGCTGAAAGCTGGCCGGCATGCGCGCCCAGTCGGTCACGTCCACGCGCATCGGCAGATCACTTTCCATCAGGGCCTCACGCAAGTCTTCGAGGTGTGGCGTTGCCTGCATCAGGTTGGCCGGCTGCCGCACGGCCAGATCAAGATCACTCGCGTCGTGGCCATCGCCATTGACGCGGCTGCCGTAGGCCCATACCTCTGCTTGGGGCAGATGCTGCCGCAGCAACTGCCGCAGCAGCGCCAAATGCGGTGGCCGCAGATCCAGCCTGACCGGGGCGACGGCAGACATCAGCTTTTTCCTTCGCCGAAGCGGGTGTGCAGGATGGCTTCGAGACTTGCCGCATCGGTGACGAAGCTGGGCATCAGCACCAGCGTTTCCTTGGCGAATTGTTCACCGTAGTCATGCGCAGTGTTGTTGCGATTGTCGCGATACTTGAACCAGCGCTCCACCTGCTCCAGTGTCAGCAGACCGTGGGTGGCGGAGAGCCGCAACAATTCCTTTACCGGCGTGGCGTCGAGATTCTTGGCGCTGTGGCCGTAGTCGCGCAACGCCTTTTTCAGAAGCTTGAAGCTGGTTTCCTGCGCCAGTTCGTAGCCCTTGACGATGGCGTTGCGATAGACTTCCTGATCGATACTCTCAGGTGCCGCACGTTCGTAAAAGGCGAGCGAAGAACGCAGCGTTTCGAGACAGCGCTTGAGATGGTCTGTGTTCAGCGTCATGACGTGAGAGTCTGATGGGAGTCTGATGGTTGCCGTGCGTAGTCTAACGGGGATGGCAGCCGCCGTGGCTAGTACAGCTGACTGAAAACGGCGAAACGCCACTCAGGCCATTGACGGGAAACCGTTGGTGCAAGCCATTGTATAGAAGTAATGTGGTTGCAAGCGTTGTCCTCCAACGATCTTCAGGAGACGGTGGGCTTCAGGTTTGGTCGCCAGACGCGCACAAACCGCCCGAATGTGACCTAGTTCACTCCGGTACGACGCCCCGCCCGGTATTCATCTTCGCTCAGTAGTCCGCTTCATCCCGCACTTGGGCGCATTCGTCCCAGCCCGCGCCGGATTCGCCACAATCCGCTCGAAACCGGCGCAGTGCTTCTCTACTGTGTGATCCATGCCATCCGGCATTTGGAGAACACAGATGAACCCGACCAGCACTGCACGCAGCACCGCAACCCCCCGTGCCGCCGCAACAAGCGCTGCACTCACCGCCGCCACGCCCGGCTTGTCCCATGCGGCCTTGGCGCAAGGCGCGCCCCCCCAATCTTCGTTCCCCGCCGCCATCGAATGGCTGGGCGGCGGCTTTGGCTTCTGCTCATCGAGTGGCGAATGGTTCACCGCCAACGACACCGCGCTCGCAGTGCTTGGCTGGCAGCGCGACGGCCTGACCAGCGTCGCCATTGCGCAGCGCCTCGCTGAAGAATTTGATGTCAGCGCCGCGGCAGCTGAACGCGACCTCGAAACTTTTTTCGCCGCCGGCATGGGCCGCTTCGCCACCGTTTGAATAGATCGCCACGAACACGCTGCATCGCCTGCGCCAACCCCACCCGCACACACCAGGAGTACATCATGCCCACCATCAACCACTCCCCATCCGGTTTTCGCCTGATCTACAAAAACCCCAACAAGCCCGTCGTCGCGGTCAGTGGGCTGCATCGCGGTGAAAACCCGCAATCCGGCAGCGCGGTGATCACCGCGATCCGCCGCGTCTACCCGCAGGCGCGCATCGTGGGTCTGGTCTATGACCCGCTCGAGAGCGGCGTGCATGCCGGCATTGATGCGCCCGACGCGGTCTACACCATGCCTTATCCATCGGCTGGCACCGACGCTTACTTCGCACGCCTGGCCGAGATTCATCAGCGCGAGCGCCTCGACGTAATCATGCCCTGCCTTGATACCGAGGTGGATCTGCTTGCCGGTGCGCTTGACCGTCTGGTCGAGATGGGCATCCGCAGCTTCCTGCCGACGCATTCGTCAGTGCAACTGCGCGACAAGGCGCGCCTCGTGCAACTGGCCGAAGATGCCGGTTGCCCGGTGCCGGCCACACGCAGTGCGTACGACCTGCACAGCGCGCGTGAGGCCGCCGCAGCGCTCGGCATGACGCAAGGCCGCCCGGTGTTTGTGAAAGGCCGCTTGTATGAAGCACGCGCCGTGTCCAACTTCTACGAACTCGATGCCGCGTTTGTCAAGATGATCGAGCAGTGGGGCGGCCCGGTGCTGTTGCAGCAGCGCATTGAAGGTGAAGAATTCAATGTCGTCGGGCTTGGCGACGGCGAGGGTGGTCTGCTCGGCCACTGCGCCATCCGCAAGATGCTGCGCACCGCCAACGGCAAAGGCTATGGCGGCATGGTGGTCGATGATGCACTGCTGATGCTGCGCGCACGCGCGCTGATCGCGGCACTCAAATGGCGCGGTCCGTTCGAGCTTGAGTTTGTGCGCGCCGAGCGTGGCGCGGGTGACGGGGTGCAAAGCGGCGCGCCTGATTACTACCTGCTCGAAATCAATCCGCGTTTTCCGGCGTGGGTGAGGTTTCCCTCGGCGATTGGCTGCAATCTGCCGGCGCGCGCGCTCGATTGCGCCCTTGGCCGCACACCCAGGCAAGCCATCACCGCCTGCGCCCCCGGCAACTTTTTCGTGCGCCACAGTATCGATGTGGCCGGCAGTCTTGCCAACCTGCGCGCGCTCTCGGTGGGCGGCGCGTTCGAACGCGCTGCGCCCGAATGCCACGCTCCCGAGCCCGCCGTACTCGACCACACCGGCCTTTCCGTCTCGCTCGCGCAACCCGCGCTTAGCCCTTCCCTCACAGGAGTCCGTCATGCCACTCACGCTTGATTTCCCCGCCATCCCCGCCCCCGCGCGCAAACCCTACAGCCCACCCTGCATCCGCCGTCATCGCGGTGGCGGCGGCGAAGGCCACGAGCGCAACAACCGCGCCTACGGCAATGCGCCGGTGTGTACACAGATTGACGGCGTCGATGTCGCCGCGCTTGCTGCCCGCTTCGGCTCGCCTTTGTTCGTGTTCTCCGAGCGCGTGCTGCGTGACACCGTACGCCGCGCCAAAGACGCGTTTCAGAGCCGCTACCCGAACACGCAATTCGCCTGGTCGTACAAGACCAACTATCTCGCGGCGATTTGCGCGGTATTTCACAGCGAAGGCTCGATTGCCGAAGTGGTGTCCGAGTTTGAATACGAAAAGGCGCGCAAGCTCGGTGTCAAGGGCAGCGACATCGTGTTCAACGGCCCGCACAAAACGCGTGAAGGCCTGGAGCGCGCGATTGCCGAAGGCGCGCTGCTGCAAGTGGACAACTGGGACGAACTGCTGCTGATCGAGTCGATCGCCGTGGCGCGCCGCATCCACGTGCCGGTGGCGCTGCGCGTGTGGCTCGACGCAGGCATTCGCCCGGTGTGGTCGAAGTTCGGGTTTGGGCTGGAGAATGGGGATGCCTGGCGCGCCATCAAGCGCATCCATGCGATCGACGCGCGCCACGCCGGCCGCCTCAGCCTGCGTGGCCTGCATACCCATATCGGCACCTACATTCTCGAACCGCAGGCCTACGCAGTGGCGGCCGACAAACTCGTCACCCTGGGTGAGCGCGCGCGCCAGGAATACGGCACCGCGGTTGAATACGTCAACCTTGGCGGCGGCTTCCCGTCGCGCGCCACCCTGCATTACTCCTACGCGCCGGCCGAGCAGACCGTGCCGCCGATCGAGCGTTATGCCGAGGCCATCACTGCGGTGCTCAATGCACTGCCGCGCGCGCGCCGCCCCAAGTTGATTCTCGAAACCGGCCGTGCCCTGGTGGACGAAGCGGGCTACCTCATCGCCTCGGTGGTCGCGGTCAAAGGCGCGGTCACTGCGCCGCCGATGGACTTGAGCGGCAGCGCCGCCAAGCAACCGTTTGTGGCCCCCGGGTCTGCCGGCAGTGCTCTGGTGATCGATGCCGGGGTCAACCTGCTTTACACCGGCGCGTGGTACCGCTTCGACGTGAAGCCCGCGCGCCGCAGCTCAGGAGCCGATGTGTTGCCGGTCAAGCTCTACGGCAACCTGTGCATGAACATCGACGTGGTGCGCGAGCAGGTCGCGCTGCCGCCGCAGAATGTGGGCGACCATCTGGTGCTGCATCCGGTGGGAGCCTACAACCTCACGCAGTCGATGCAGTTCATCGCCTACCGTCCCGCAGCGGTGATGATCGGCCTCGATGGATCGGTCGAGGTAATCCGTGCGCGCGAGACGCTCGACGATGTCGAGCGCCCCGAGCGCCTGCCGCTGCGGCTGCGGCGCACCGCGCTGGGCTTTCCCGCTGCGCGTGGCGATGGCAAGCGCGTGTTGAGCGTGGAGATGAATGTCACGGCGGACTCGCTGGCCGGGGCCGTTTCTGCAGCGGGGCGCGATTATGCGTAGCGGCATCAGCGAATTGCCGGGCACGCCCGGCGCGCGTACCAGCGCGGGCCCACTGCGGCGTAACGTGCGCCAATTGCTGCGCATGGCTTACCGCGTGCGTTGCATGGTGCAGGGGTTTGCTCACCGCATCGGTCGCGAGGAGGCGCACGTGTCCACCACGCTTGCCGCCGGTGCCAACGCTCTCGCACAGTTCGTCCTGCGCGCCGCGCTGCGGCCCACGGCGAACGCCGCTGCAACGGTCTTTTGCGCATCGAGCATCGGTCTGGGAGCCGCTCTGGGAGCGGCTCTTGGCCTGGTTCCGCTCTATCTGGCTGCGGCCATCGGTGGCACCTTGATCGCCCACGCACTGGCGCGCGCCGTGCGTTTGCCCGATGCGCTGCTGGCCGACGGTAGCCTCACCTACAACGTGCTGCTCGCGTCGCTCGCGGTGGCGTGGATCACGCGCGAGGTGCCGGTGGGCGCGGTCACTTTCATGGCATTGCTGACGGTGACAGCAGCGATGACGCTCGCTCTCTCTGCCGCACTGCTGCAATGGGTGCCGCGCGTGGCCGGGTTACCGCCCTTGTCGATCGCCTTCTCGCTGGTGTTTGGCAGTCTCATCACATTGTTCCCCGATTGGTCGGCAGCATCGGTGCTTGCACCGCCTGCGTTCTGGCAATGGCCCGAGGGCTTGTCCACCTTGTTTGCGCTGCTGCTGCCGCAAACGCTGGTCGATCTCGCTACCGGCTTCTTGCGCTCGCTCGGCACTGTGCTGTTTCTGGCTGACCCGTTTGCCGGGCTGCTGGTAGCGATTGCTCTGGCTGGGTGGTCACGCCTCGCGCTGTTGTTTGCGTTCACCGGCTATGCCGGCGGCATGATCGTGGTGGCGGCATTGACGCATCTGGGCGTGGTGTTCCACGGTGCGGCCGCTGCGCACAACTACTTGCTCGCAGGCATGGCACTCGGCGCCGTGTATTTCGTCCCTTCGCGCGGCACGCTGTTGCTGGCGGCGTTTGCCGGTGCCTGCGCTGCGCTTGCTGCCGCCGTGGTGCAGCGGTTGCTGCACGGCTCGGGCTGGGAGTTTTTGCCGTTGCCTTTCATCCTCACGGTGTGGGTCATGCTCTGCGCGTTGCGCTTGCGCAGCGAGCCGGGCGCGCTGGTGCCGGCAGCGTTCGCCGCGCGCAATCCGGAAGGGCTGTGGCGCGAGCATGCGCGTCATGCCGCGCGCTTTCCGCAAGGCGCCCAGGCCCACCTTGCGCTGCCCAGTGCAGCGCAGGGCGCCGCTCGCATTCTCACCGTGACCCAGGCCTTCGATGGTGCGCTCAGTCATCGCGGCGCATGGCGGCACGCACTCGACTTCGAAGTTCACGACAGCGGGGACCTGCCGCATGCACGTGGTACCGGCATGCGCATCGAAGATTTCTACACCTTCGGTGTGCCGGTGTGCGCGCCGGGGGCCGGGACGGTGTTGCGCGCGGTGACCGATGTCGCCGACAACCTGCCCGGTGCTTGCAACTTCGCCCACAACTGGGGCAATCACGTGGTGTTGCAACTCGATTGCGGCACGTGCATTACGCTGGCGCATTTTCGCGAGCAGGGCATTCGCGTGGCCGTGGGACAGCGTGTCGCTGCGGGCGAAGTGCTCGGCGAGTGCGGCAGCTCGGGCCGTTCGCCGGTGCCGCACATTCACTTGCAAGCGCAGGCGGGTGCCAATCCGTCGGCCCCGACCGTGCCATTTCGCCTCGCCAACTATCTGTCGTATTCGTCCGCCGCGCAAAGCGCGTCCGAAGCAGACGGTGCCGCCGGCGTGCGCTGGGTCGCCAGCGGTGTGCCGGTGACTGGAGAGCGCGTCGCCGCCGTGGTGACCGATGCGCGCGTGCAAGCCGCGCTAGCGCAGATCGCGCCGGGCCGTTCGATGTTTTGGGTCAGCTGCGATGACCGCAGCGCTGTGCTTGAAATGCTCGACTGCCGCATCGATGAAGCCGGGCACCACGTGTTTTGCAACGGTGACGGCACACTCACCTGCGCCGCCGCGCCGCAGGCCTGGGAGGCGCTGCACTGCACACCGGGCACTTCACAATTGATCGGGCTGCTCGGATTGGTTCTGGCGCGCGCGCCGTACGCGAATGCGCCGGCCCTGTGGTGGGACGATCACGTCGACTGGCACGCCGCACCCGCCACATGGCGTGCACGGCTCGTGCAGGGGCTGCGCGATCTCGCCGCGCCCTTCACCGGCTGGCAGGGAGTGCGCGTGGAGTGCCGCTATGTACACGGTGCCACAGGTTCTTGTCGCACGGGAGCCGCGTCAGCGGCAGGGGCAGGTGCTGCGCACGAGGTGCGTGACACCCACATTCGCATTCATGCGCGGGTGCATGCACCGCGCGCCTTGCGCGCGGCGGCTTTGCCAAGCGCTGTAGAGGTCACGCTCGAACCGGTGCGCGGCGTCACCGCCGTGCGTGCGTGGATTGCTGGCGGTGTGATCGATTACCGCCTGGCATCTTTTCAATGTAAACAAGGAGAAATGCGATGACACGGACGATTCAACACATGGCGTTCGCATTCGCCGCAGCCCTGCTCGCGGTGCCGTTGATGATGGCCAGCGTCGCCGCCGCACAAGCGCAGACGCAGCCTGCCGCCACCGATCCGGCGATTCGTTACTGGAATGCATCGGTCGCGGCGGAGTTGCGCGGCGCATTGGACGAGGCTCAAACCGCGATTTACGCCTACACCAACGCCGGCGGCGACCGCTACTTCGCTGCGTTGCGCTCGGGCTGGCTCGCATGGGTGCGCAAGGATTATGAGAAGGCCCTGCGCTTTTACAAGACCGCGATTGATGCCGTACCGCACGGCGCAGCGCAGAGCGTATCGCTAACCCTGGTGCCGCGCCTCGGCCAGATGTATTCTGCCTCCGCTGCCGGGCGCGGCACCGAGGCCCTGCAGGCGGCCGGCGCGGTGCTGGCGCTGGTGCCGGGGCATCGCGAGGCCACCCTGTTCGCCGCCCAGGCGCGCACGGCGCGTGGCGAGAGTGCGCGTGCCATCGAGCTGTTGCGCCGCGCGTCAGGCGAAGCGCCGGACGACACCGGTCTGCTCACGGCCCTCATCAGCGCGCTCAATGCCGCCGGCCGGCGCAGCGAGGCAGAGCCGTTGCAGGCGCGGCTGCGCAGTCTGACAGGGGTCACCACAGCGTCGGCCACCGGCGTCAACTCAGTGCCTGGCGCGACCGGCAGCACCGCGCCGGCTGCGGGTGCGCGGGGCAAGCGCTAACGCGGTACATTGCAGTGTATGCAGACACAAGACGCAACGCGCGCAGGAGCATGGGCAACGCCAAAGTCACGGAAAGGGCGCAGCGATGCCACCGGCGGGCGATTCAACCTGCGCGAAGTGATGTGGCTGGCGCTGGCCGGACTGGCTTTGTGGCTGCTGGCGATCGTGCTGTTTGCACTGCAACTGACTCTGGGGAGCCGCCTCGCCTGGGACGACGCCTTCGCGCGCAGCGTGATGGACCGCGCCCCCTGGGCTGTGTTGTCGCCGTTGATTTTCTGGTTGGTGTGGCGCCTGCATCGCGCCGGCTTGCCTGCGATGCGTACCGTACTCGCTCATCTTGCCGCGCTGTTGATTGCGCTGTTCGCCGCCGAAGCACTGGTACAGGGCGTGATTCTCAGAATCCTGTTTCCGCCCGGCAGCGCATTGACCGCGGGTGCGCCAGACAGAATGCAAAAAGGCCCGCCGGCGCACTTCTCCAAAGGCGGCCCGCCTGACGTTGGCAAGGGGGCGCCACCCGGGTTTGGCAAGGGGATACCACCCGACCATGGCAAGGGAGCACCGCCTGAATACGGGATTGGCCGGCCGCCAGAAGTGGACCCGAGCGGCGCGCCACGCAAGGGCCCGCCGCGCCTGCCTTCCGATGCGCCCGGCCCGGTAAAGGCACCGCCTTTGCCCGGCGGGCCACCGCCTGGCTTTGCGCCGGACACGCCGCCGGCGCTGGTGTTCGCCAGCGTGGCACTGCGCAAAGCGTACAACGGCATTCCGCTCTATCTGTTGATTGCGGCGCTGGCGCATGCGTTTTTCTTCTGGCGCAATCTGCGCGTGCGCGAGGCGCGCCTGTCCCTGGTTGAAGAGCGCCTGCTTGGCGCGCGCGCCGACATGCTGCGGCTGCAACTGGAGCCGCACTTTTTGTTCAACACCCTCAATGCGATCAGCACACTGGTCTATCGCGACGCGGCGCTCGCGGACGATTTGATCGGCCGTCTCTCCACGCTGCTGCGCCGTCTGCTCGATCTGCGTGACGAACGCACGATTGCGCTAGACGCCGAAATGGAAACCCTGCGTGCCTACGTCGGCATCGAGCAGGTGCGTTTTGGCGAACGCCTGCGCTATGAAGAAGCCATCGATGCGGCAACGTTGGGTTTTCCCGTTCCCGTGATGCTGCTGCAACCGCTGGCCGAAAATGCCGTGCGCCACGGCATCGAACCGCTCGGCCATACCGGTACACTACTTGTCGCTGCGAGCCTGCAAGGGGATGAGTTGGTGGTGTGCATTGAAGATGACGGAGTGGGTATGAGTGTCCGTAGCGCAGCCACAGAAGTGGATCACGATGCGCTTTCACCGCGCGGTTTTGGCGTGGGTTTGACCAATGCGTCCGTGCGCCTGCGTGCGATGTACGGCAGTACCGCCAGTATCACGGTGCAAGCGCGTCTTGGTGGAGGTACCCGCATCGACATACGCCTGCCGCGCACGCCCACTGCCGATGCCGCCGCGGTTACCATCTCCGAGGAGTATCGCGCATGAGTCACGCAGGGTCGTCCGACGGCGCAGCCCCCGCCGCTGTGCCACTCGCGCAATCGGGGGGTGGCGCGCAGCCCGGGCCACCGCACGATGGCGTCTTGCGCGTTGTACTGGCTGACGACGAGGAGCTCGGACGTGCCCACCTCAATGCCTACATCAATGCCATCAATCGCGATAGCGGCGGGCCCGATGCGGTGATCAAGGTGGTGGGCCTGTGTGCCGATGGCCGCGCCGCGGTGGATGCCGTGATCGCGCAGCGTCCCGACGTGTTGTTTCTCGATGTCAGCATGCCCGATCTCGATGGCTTTGGCGTGGTCGCAGAACTCGCGGCAAAGGTGCCGCATCACCTGCCACAGATTGTGTTTGTTACCGCGCACGACGCGCACGCAGTACGCGCCTTCGACATGAATGCTCTCGACTTTATTCGCAAACCATTGTCACGCGAGCGCTTCGTGCAGGCGATTGCGCGTGCACGCAGTGCGATCGCACAGCGCCGGCAAGGCGAGCAGCACGCGCAGTTGTTGTCCTGGATTGCAGCCAACAATGCACCTGGTGCAATGAGTGCGGCGCCAGGCGCTCTCCATGCGCCGCCGCAGACTGCACAGCGAGTGCGCGACGACGCGGAGGCGCACTCGACCCGTCTGTCGAGCAAACTCGCTTCGCCTGCGGCACTCGCTGCTGGCACTGCCTACGCAGAACTGACGCGCCGAGCGCGCCTCTCCGGCAGCCACGAAAACGCAATGCCGCCCGGCCACATGCTGCACGAGTACCGCATTGAGCGCGTCCTCGGTGCCGGTGGCTTTGGCATGACCTATCTTGCCTACGACACCAATCTCAATGCGCAAGTGGCGATCAAGGAGTATCTGCCGCGCGACCTCGCAGCGCGCACCCCGGCAGCTCCCGATGTGCGCCCGCGCGATGCGGGCAGCCTCGAACGGTATCAGGGGGGACTGGAGCGCTTTTTGCTTGAATCGCGCACCCTGGCTGGGTTTCGGCATCCGCATATCGTCCGGGTCAATCGGTTTTTTGAAGCCCATGGCACCGCTTGTATGGTGATGGACTATGAGTTGGGTGAAGGCTTGCACACCTGGGCGAAAAAGCGCATTGCCAGCGGTGAGATCGCCCCTGACGAGAAGGCACTGGTGCGCATGTTCGTGCCCTTGCTCCAGGGCCTCGACCAGGTGCACAAGGCAGGTTTCCTTCACCGCGACATCAAGCCCGCCAACATTTACATCCGCGACCGCGACGGCAGTCTGGTTCTGCTCGACTTTGGCGCTGCGCGCCAGACCAGTGCGATGGCCGCGGGCGGGATGACCTCGATTTTTTCTCCCGGCTATTCGCCGTTCGAGCAATACCATCGCTTTGGGCCGCAGGGGCCATGGTCAGACCTCTACGCGATGGGCAGCGTGCTCTACTGGTTCGTGACTGGCCAGCGACCGATCGACGCCGCTGCGCGCATGCAGGATGACCCGCAAAAGCCGGCCGCACAATTGGCCAAAGGAAAATACAGCGCGTCGTTTTTGCAGGCGATTGACTGGGCGCTCACGCTGGATGAAAAAAGCCGGCCGCAAACCGTCGATGCGTTCTTGCCGGTGATCGCTGGTGAGGTGGGCGCGATGGGCTGGCTCAAGAAGAAACTTGGCAGGAGCGCGCTCGGGACGCGCACCGGTGACGCTGATTAAGACGACCTGATGCGCATCGTCATTGCCGATGATGAAGCGCTCGGTCGCGAACGCTTGCGCATTTTCATCGAAGCGTTGAACGCGGATGCCGCAGGGGCACCCGCTCCAGGCACCGGGGAGGGCACGCAAGATGGGCCTTTGCAGATACTGGCCGAATGCGACGGAGGCCGTGCCACGGTCGAGGCAGTTCGCGAGCGGCGGCCTGACCTGCTGTTTCTCGACATTCAGATGCCTGATCTCGATGGTTTTGGCGTACTCGATGAGTTATCGCGTCAGGTTCCGCTGCACATGCCGTACGTCGTGTTTGTTACTGCGCACAATGAGCATGCGGTGCGTGCCTTTGAAATGCATGCACTTGATTTCGTGCTCAAGCCGGTTTCACGCGAACGCTTTGCCGCCACCGTACAGCGCGCTCGCTCGACGCTTGCCGCGCGCCGCAAAGAGGGTCTGCCGGGGGAACTCCAGGCGCAGCTCGCCGCCTGGCTCGCGCAGGAGCGCCCGCCGTCAGCGGGGACTGTGCCCGCTTCGGGCCAGTGCTGGCGCGAACGCATTGAAGTCAAAAATCCGCAACGCTGGGACTACGTACCGGTTACCGAGATTTTGTGGATGCGCGCCGGCGGCAATTACATCGAGCTGATGGCCGGCGGTAAAACCCATCTCATCCGCGAGACCATGCACGACATGGAAGCGCAGCTTGACCCCGCGCTATTCCTGCGCATCGGCCGCTCGGTCATGGTCAATCTCGCTGCGGTGCGCGCGATCCGGCCCGCCGCCAAAGGGGCGCCGATAGCGGAATTGAGTGACGGTACGGCATTGCCGGTGCAGCGCAATTTTGATGAACTGCAACTGCGCTTGCAATTTGTGCGCGCGCGGACGTGAGGGTCCTCTGCGGCGTCTCCTGAAATCGCAGGATTGGGGGGCGAGGAAGTGTGAGTGCCTGGGCCGTCCGGGCCTATTCCGGTGCGAGCTCGAGTTCACGCGGCGCAATCTCGCGAATCAACGCCACCACCTTTTGCGCCAATGGTGTGAGAGGGCGCTGCGCAGGGACTGCAATCGCGAGCGCGGTCACGAGCAAGGGCTTGACGATAGGGCGCCTGGTAAGGCGCACACGCGCCGGATCATTGCGAATTGCATTGAGCGACAGTACGGCATAGCCATGACCACGTGCCACCAAATCGAGAATGGCAGGAATGCCGTCAATCTCCCAAGCGACATTGATGCGCTCGCCAATCCCTGCCAGTTGGTTCTCAACGAGCATGCGAATCGCGTGTGGACGGCTTGGCATTACCAACGGAAAGCGGGGCAGGTCCCTGAGGGCCAGCGGGGCCCCAATGCTTGATGGCGCTGGATCACTGCGTTTCAAGGCTGGCGTGGGTGCCGCCGGGCGGGTCCCTGCGCGACCCCCTCTTTTTACTGATGTGGTCGTTCCCGCCGCAGTGCTTCTTGGTGCAGGGGGGGGCGATTCAACCACCGGCCCGATCAGATACAAGGGTTCCGCGATCAACGGGGTGGTGTCGATCTGCGGTGTATGCGAGGGGTTGTAGATCAGGCCCGCATCGATGCGTCCGGCCGCGAGCCACTCAGTGATGTAGGTGGACAGGCCTTCGACAATCCCCAGTGTGGCCCTGGGGAAGCGCTGCTGGAAAGCGTAGACCAGCGGTGCGGTGAGAATCCGTCCAACCGTGGGCGGCAGGCCGATGGCAACATGTCCGACCGGCGCACCGCGCATCTCGTCAAGGTCTTCGCGTGCGCGCTCGACCTGATGCAGGATGCCGCGGCTGTGTTCCAGCAGGCGCTTGCCCGCATCGGTGAGGGCAACACCGCGCCCATTGCGCGTCAGCAGCGTCTGGCGCAGCTCGACTTCGAGTTGCCGCACCTGGCGCGACAGGGCGGGCTGGGCTATTTGCAGGAGAGCGGCCGCACGTGTGAAGCTGCCGCATTCGGCGACATGCACGAAATAAGAGAGTTGCTTTAGATCCATGCCGCAATGATATAACTGATAGAGAGGAAATGCCTTTTCCCGCATGCTCAAATCCCGGACAATAGTGCGTACGCCAAGTCTCTGCGCGTCCGCTTAAGCCCACTCGCCACTCGCCATCGTCTGCGAACCCCAAATATGATCATCGACTGTCACGGCCACTACACCACGTCGCCTCCCGCGCTTGAAGCATGGCGCAAGCAGCAAATCGCCCATCTCGCCCATCCGGCGTTGGGACCCAAGGCGGCTGATCTCAAGATCAGTGATGACGAGCTGCGCGAGACCATCGAAAACAACCAGTTGAAGATGATGAAGCAGCGGGGCTCGGACGTGACGATTTTTTCGCCACGGGCGAGCTACATGGCGCATCACATTGGCGATTTCAACACGTCGTCGACCTGGGCGGCGATTTGCAATGAGTTGATTCATCGCATCAACCGCCTGTTTCCGACGCAGTTCATCGGCGGCGGCATGCTGCCGCAGTCGCCCGGCGTGTTGCCGGAGACCTGCCTCGCGGAGCTCGACAAGTGCGTCAAGGAGTACGGCTTTGTGGTGGTGAACCTGAACCCCGACCCCTCCGGCGGTCATTGGAATTCACCGCCGCTGTCGGACCCGCAATGGTTCCCGATTTACGAGAAGCTCGTCGAGTATGACGTTCCGGCAATGATCCACGTTAGCACCAGCTGCAACGACTGCTTCCACACCACTGGCGCGCATTACCTCAACGCCGACACCACGGCCTTCATGCAGTGCCTGACCTCGGACATTTTCAAGCGCTTCCCCAAGCTCAAGTTCATCATCCCGCACGGTGGCGGCGCGGCGCCGTATCACTGGGGGCGCTTTCGCGGCATCGCGCAAGACATGAAATTGCCGCCGCTCAAAGAGCATTTGCTCAAAAACATTTTCTTTGACACCTGCGTCTACCACCAGCCGGGAATTGACCTGTTGTTGAAAGTGATTCCGGTCGAAAACATCTTGTTCGCGTCTGAGATGATCGGCGCCGTGCGCGGCATCGACCCCGAGAGTGGCTTCATGTACGACGACACCAAGCGCTATATCGAAAGTGCGGCGCAGTTGAGTGCGTCCGGCCGCGCCGCGATTTACGAAGGCAATGCGCGGCGCGTGTTCGGGCGCCTCGATGCCGCCCTCCAGGCCGGATAGGCGGCGCTACGACATGAAAACCCAAGTTGCCATCATCGGTGGCGGCCCCGCAGGGATGCTGCTGTCGGAAATCCTGCATCGCGCCGGCATTGACAGCGTGGTGCTTGAAGCGAAGAGCCGTCACTACGTGCTCTCGCGCATCCGCGCCGGCGTGCTCGAACAGGGTACTGTCGAGCTGCTGCGCGAGCATGGCCTGGGCGAACGCATGGACCGCGACGGCCATCCGCACGATGGTGCGGCGATCGTCTGGGCCGGGCGCGACCGGTACTTCATTGATGCCTGGAAGCACGTCGGCAAGCGCTTCATGACCTACGGCCAGACCAACATTCAGGAAGACCTGTTTGCTGCCGCGGACCGACGCGGCGCCAAGCTGCTTTCGGAGGCGCAGGATGTCAAGTTGCACGACTTGACCACCGACAAGCCCTACGTGACGTTTCGCCACAACGGCATGGACCAGCGACTCGACTGCGACTTCATTGCCGGCTGCGATGGTTTCCACGGCGTGTCGCGCAAATCGATTCCCTCGACCATCTTGAAGGAGTTTGAGCGGGTCTATCCCTTCGGCTGGCTGGGCGTGCTGTCGGAAACGCCGCCGTTGAATGAATTGGTCTATTGCAACCATCCGCGCGGTTTTGCGCTGGCTTCCCAGCGCAACCCGATGCTGTCGCGCTACTACGTGCAGGTGTCGCTGGAGGACAAGGTCGAGGACTGGTCGGATGACCGTTTCTGGACCGAGCTGAGGGCGCGCTATCCGAAGGAAATCGCCGATGCCATCGTCACCGGCCCGTCGGTGGAGAAATCGATCGCGCCCCTGCGCAGCTTTGTGGCCGAGCCGATGCGCCATGGCCGCCTGTTCCTGGCTGGCGACGCGGCGCACATCGTGCCGCCGACGGGAGCCAAGGGATTGAACCTGGCCGTGTCCGACGTGTTTTACCTGTCGCGCGCGCTCAAAGCCCATTACGCACAGGGATTGAACACGCTGATCGACAGCTACAGCGCAATGGCCTTGCGCCGGGTCTGGAGTTCGGTGCGCTTTTCGTGGTGGCTCACGAACCTGCTGCACCGTTTTCCGGGCATGACCGAGTTCGAGCAGCGTGCGCAGGAGTGCGAGCTTGAATATCTGGCATCCTCCAAGCATGCTTCGGCCAGTGTGGCAGAGCAGTATGCCGGCCTGCCGTTCGAGCCGGCATGAGTCAATCATGCCTTTAATAATGGCTCCCACCAACGGTTTCCACGGAATACCCCGATAAAGACATGTCTTCCACCCCCGAATTTCAAAAGACGCCCGGCTGGCTCGACTGGTACGCTGGCCCCTCCAAGCCGCGCTTCCAGTTGCCTCCCGGGAGTGTGGACGTGCACTGCCACGTGTTCGGCCCCGGTGCCGAGTTTCCGTTTGCGCCGGAGCGCAAGTACACGCCCTGTGATGCATCGAAAGCGCAACTGTTCGCCTTGCGCGACCACCTGGGTTTCGACAAGAACGTGATCGTGCAGGCCACTTGCCACGGTGCCGACAACCGCGCGGTCATCGATGCGCTCAAGGCCGCCAATGGCAAGGCGCGCGGCATCGCTACCGTCAAGCGCAGCGTCACAGATGTGGAACTCACGGAACTGCATGCCGCCGGCGTGCGCGGCGTGCGCTTCAATTTCGTCAA